>JAJDBL010000314.1 GCA_029261375.1 Nitrospirales bacterium | reverse complement strand
ATATCCAACGATCCCAATTCGTTTTCCTTCAAGCTCGGAGAATGGAAATTCCAACGCACAAAACTGTTGGCTTTTCTGCCAGATGCCGGTGGGTACGGCACGCTGATAATCAGTCAGACGAGTCATAAGCCCAAGGATCATGGTGAAGACCACATGCACGACCGACGATGTCGAGTATCCTCGTGCGTTGCACACGGTAATTCCCAAATCCTTTGCTGCGGCAAGGTCGACGTTGATGACGCCCGTTGCGGCTACCGTAATCAACTTGAGGTTAGGAGCGTGTGCCATCACCTCTCGACGCATCGGCGTTTTATTACAGATCACGACCTCGGAAGACCCAATGCGTGTAACGGCATCTTCTATACGGGTATGAGGGTAAAATGTCAGGTTGGGAACAGCCTCCTTCAATGAACTCAAATCAAGTTCATTCGGCCGTATAGAATCGGCATCGAGAAAGACACCGTTGATGCTGAGTATTGTGTCAGATACGCTCACCGCGATGATCCTACCGATACCCAGCATGAGTTTCAAGCAAGAAGCTTGACTTTCCCTTGAGGCAAGACAAAACTGCGTTTCATATGAAACGAGTAATTGATCTTCGCAGTGACACGATGACGAAGCCCTCCCCGGGGATGCGACAAGCAATTGCGGAGGCCGAGGTTGGGGACGATGTCTGGGGGGAAGACCCAACGGTCAACAAACTTGAAGCCTATGCTGCTGAGATGTTGGCGAAACCTGCTGCTCTCTTCGTTCCCAGTGGAACGATGGCCAACCAGATCGCAGTCCGTTCGCAAACCAACCCAGGCGACGAGATCATCATTGAAACTGACGCACACATCGTGCGTTTCGAGAGTGGCGCCGTCTCCGCCCTTTCTGGAATTCAACCCTGCATGTTGTCCGCACCCAAGGGCATCCTCTCGGCGACACAGGTTGACGAAGCAATTCGTCCGCCGGACATACACAATCCGCCAACCACACTGATCTGTCTGGAAAACACCCATAACCGCGCGGGAGGTACAGTCTATCCTCTTGAAACCATTTCCGAAATTCGGGATGTTGCTACGTCTAGAAATATCGGCATGCATCTGGATGGAGCACGCCTGTTCAATGCAGTCTGCGCCACCGGTGTCGCACCGGATGTCTATGCATCTCGTTTTGAGACTGTTTCGTTCTGTCTGTCCAAAGGACTTGGCGCCCCAGTGGGATCGCTGGTGGTGTCGAGCGAGGCACGTGTGGCACGCATGCGGCGCATTAGGAAGATGTATGGTGGAGGTATGCGACAAGCTGGCATTCTTGCAGCCGCGGGATTGTATGCACTGGAGCACAACATTCTAAAGCTCCACGACGATCACAAGCACGCGAAACTCCTTGCGCAAGGACTCGCAAAGATACCCGGAATCGCAATCGACGAGGATACTGTCGAGACGAATATCGTGATCTTCGATGTCAGTGGGATTAGACAATCCCCAGACGACTTGTTAGAGACGCTAAAAAACGAAGGCGTGCTTATGTCTCGTTTCACCCCTACCACGTTTCGAGCCGTGACCCATCTCGATATCTCACATCAGGATATTTCGGATGCGATGGACGTCATCAGCAACACCATCGCTCACTGAACATCTCGTGACGGTGATTAGCATTTCCAAGGTATTCCGAGAATGTGTCCCAATTGCATTTCTCGGTATATGTCTGCTCGTCTCTGTTTCAGCGTGTGAGAAAAATGAGCCTCCAACTCCCAATCAGAAAAGCACGCAACTGGAGCAACACGACCAAACGCCCTCTCGCACTCAACAACCCAGTGAGCTCAACAAACCCACCACACCCATTCAACATGTAGTCCTTGGATACGCTTCGCCGGAAGAAGCGTATGAAATGTGTGAGCAAGCGCGAAAAGAGCGACATTGGGTTACGGCACTCGATTGTCTGACGGAAGACGCTCAGGGCGATGCAATACTGCAACTCCATCTTGCACTCCCACAACTCCTCAAAATGGAGAAAATGGCCGATCAATTTGGGACACATCGACCAGGGTCAAAAACAGATGATTCGAAAAAGGCAGCCCTTCGGGCTCTCGAAAAAAAATATGCCGGAATTATTGAGGAGCAGAATGATACGGCGTCGGTCTTACCTACCAAGTACGAGTACTTCGGCGACATCATGGACTTTCTAGCTAGATACGGCCAAGGCCAAGAGCCAACACGCCAAGCCCTGACCGAAGTAACCATAGAAGGTGATACTGCGACTGGCACGGCAATGAACACCTACCAAAACGGGAAAGAAACATCGAGCAATCTCAAATTCAAACGACTAAGCGGAGGGTGGTTTAAAGACGGCGAAGTCCCCGATTGACGGAACCGCACCCAGGCCTGCGAACACGTTCCACTTGGCGACTGATCGTGTAGCGCCAGGACAAACACTATCTAAAGATTTCCGGAGACCGATGACGGGACAACGGTGTGTTGCAAATTCCATGGTGGCACCTCACGATTGAGGTCTCTGGAAAACAGGGAAGATATGCTCGTTAGTCGACACTTCTTTGCTTACGGAGTTCTATCGCCTGTCTGGGCTAGGAGGAAAGAAAGCCGAAACAGCCTGAGTTTCTGTCTCGATGAGGAAGCCCAGGTATCACCAGCACTCCTCACATACAACAACGGCGACCTTTCGCCGCATCGTCCCCTCACACGAAATTTTCATCTGCTTTTCATTGGACGTTCATGTCACCCGTCTACTGTGGTGCGGTGCTTACAAGACGCCCCTACGAGACGCATACGAGAACGCGATGTAAAGGAGATGATCAAACATGACGGCACGATCCCTTCTATTCATTGGGCCCATAGCCCTGCTCTTCTCAGCGACTGTTGGCGGGACAGCAGACGCAGCCCGCAAGCACAGTACCGCACATGAGGACACATCAACGCCGTACATTCATCGAGGATTGAATGAAGTCAATCTCGCGGTTGGCATTGGTAAAACCAACCCTGACGGGGCACCCAAGGCGATGAGCACCTTCGCGGGATCGCTCGCGTATGGCGCATTTGTCACAGACTTCATGCAAGTAGGTTGCCAGCCTGCAATACACGAACGCTGACGATGTGAATGATACGGGCACAGCGGTAGGATTTGCGGCACTGCACGCTCCCCTCGCACCATCGGTGTACGCGTTTATCGGGTCACAGTTCGGCGGAGGATTGGATGCAAACGAAAAACCTATGATCGTATTTGGCGGGTTCACCGGCATCAAGATGTTCGTTGCCAATGGCGGCGGAGCGTTGAGCATTGCGCCGTTTTTCAACCGGCAACTCTTCGACAACCAAGATGCCAGCGTCTATGGCGTTCTGATGGGGATTTCCATTTTCTTCAATTGACGTTGATCCTGCCGGATCAACGCGATCTAAACACGAAAGCACATTTTTATGGAGCGTCGTCGTCACTCAGGTTGTGAAGCAGCATTCGACAGGCGTTCCCGAATGTCCTTCAACCGTGCGCGATTTGCCGCTAATTTTGGCAGATCAAATTTCTCGTCGATCTTGACGACACGTTCGAGCAAGTCAGCCGCTTTTTCGAGATTTCCTTCTCGTTCGTATCCTTCTGTCATCAAAAACCATGCGCTTGCCATGCGTAGCTCATCTTTGAGTCTGTGTGCGATGGCCAAGCTCGTCTTACACACGTCAATGGCATCCTCATATCGATGCCCTTTGAGATAGGATCGAGCCGTCATGCGAAAGGCATCAGCTACCGTCGTATCTTGCCCCATACGTTGCGCGAGAATTACGGACTGCTTGCAATGCGCAATCGCATCGTCGAGCTGATCGGTTTCCTTGGCGACATATCCTAGATCCAGATAGACCAGCGCTTTACTGGCAACGTCCCCGATTCGGTCCATGAGATCCAACGCCTCGAAGTAATGTGCCCGAGCACGCTCCCACTCTTTGTTGTCTGCACACAAGTTTCCCAAGTTCACGAGGGTAATACTGATTCCTCGGTCATCCCCAAGATTCCGGTGCAAGTCGAGCACTTCTTGATAGTATTGTCTCGCCTCAGGCTGGCGATCACTCACCGCGCAGATATTCCCCAAGTTGCCAAGGGTCGCGGCCAACGCGCGTTGATCGCCGTGTTGGCGATCAACCTTCAACGCCCGCGCGTAGTGCTGGTATGCACTCGCGTAATCACCCCGAGAAAAGTAGGCGTTGCCTTGTCGATTTAGCTGTTGCGAGGATGATTCCAAACCGCCTCCTTATGCGATATGACCCGCAGCCTGCGCTGAAGCCCAGGCCCACTGGAAATTGAATCCACCGAGATGCCCGGTGACATCGACGACTTCACCGATGCAGTACAGGCCGGGTTGCTGTTTGCACTCCATTGTCTTTGATGACAATTCATCGGTATCGATGCCGCCTAGGGTGACTTCTGCTGTACGGTAGCCCTCGGTGGCGGCAGGCTTCAACACCCAGCTGTGTATCTGTTTCGCAACCTGATGCAGACGATCGTCGGAAAGTTCTGCTAAGGGGATATCAGCCAACGCTTGCCAGTAACGCTCCTGCAGTTCCAGCACCAACGCACGCGGAAGGACCTCAGACAATACTGTACGCACTAACGCCTTCGGTTGCCGTGTTTTGGCTTCCAAGAACAGGGAGGCGGCATCATGGTCTGGCAACAGATTGATCTGTATGTCATCGCCAGGCTTCCAGTAATTGGAGAGTTGCAGCACAGAAGGGCCGCTGAGTCCGCGATGGGTAAACAGTACATTCTCCGTAAACGTCATATCAGACACACTCACAGATGCGCGCACGCTGGTACCGGATAAGCGTTCGGTCAGTTCGTGCATCGCCCCGGAGAATGTGAATGGCACCAAGCCCGCTCGCGTATCACGCACACGCAACCCAAATTGTCGCGCTAATCGAAAGCCGAAATCAGACGCCCCAATTTTGGGAAAGGACAGACCGCCGGTAGCCACCACCAGCGACCCTGCCGAAAATTCTCCTTGGTCACACGCGACGACATAGTGTTGCTGATGCACGACCGATGTGTTCCGGCAATCGGTCACGATCCGTACATCCGCTTGTGTGCACTCTGCCACCAGCATGGCAAGAATATCTTTCGCTGACCGATCGCAGAACAATTGTCCTTCGCTTCTTTCGTGATAGGGAATTCTGTGTTTTTCGACGAGGGCGATAAAGTCCCATTGGGTATATCGACTGAGTGCGGAAATACAGAAATGCGGATTCGCAGAGATAAAACGCGTCGAATCACAATGTAGATTCGTGAAGTTACAACGCCCACCGCCAGAGATTAGAATTTTCTTGCCGATTTTGTTGGATGCCTCGAGGACCACAACGCGACGCCCCCGACTTCCTGCCGCAACCGCACACATCAGACCGGCGGCGCCTCCGCCCAGGACAATGACGTCATACTCGTTCATGGCGGCAATATAGCAGGAGCGTTGCGGGGGGATACAGACAAATGAAAAAGCCCCGCCGCAAGCGGCGGGGCTATCAGAAGAAGCGATGATGAGGAAATCCCCCTTTCCCTCTTTGCCAAAGGGGGAATGTTAAGAGGGCTGCAAATCATCGTACGCGTTTACGCGATTCGCCTTCAGACGATATCGAATTACTTTATCGGGTTATAGATTGCCGGATTCTCTTTCCCTGCAACGTTCAGAATCCCTACTGCCCCCTTGCCTATACGAAAAATTGAGTGATCGACGAGGATATAGTCTCCTGGAACCTCCACAGTGAACTCCGCAACGGATGATCCAGCGGCAGGCACTGTCGTCGTCTGAACGCTTTCGCTTGGGCTCGCGGTCAACGAGCCCTCATGGTACACCCGGTCAAAAATTTCCCCGATGATATGCCACGACGAAATCAGATTCGGCCCACTGTTTCCGAAATACATTCGGACGCGATCACCGACATTGGCCTTCAGCGCGCCTTCGCCCGTCAATGCACCGACACTTCCATTGAAGACGACGTATGTTGGCTCTTCCGCGGCCCCTTTGTCTCCATCGAAATGCTGAAGTCCTGCGGCGCCGTATTCCTTTTCCGTATAGAACTCACTTTGCAGTACATAGAATTCTTTGTCGACAGGCGGCAGCCCTTCCTTCGGCTCAACCAGAATCATGCCGTACATCCCATTGGAAATATGTTCAGGGATGGGTGACGTCGCACAGTGATACACAAAGAGGCCAGGGTTCAGCATCTTAAATCGTGCCACTTTCTCTTCTCCCGGCTGGACGGTTAGCGAGGTTGCGCCACCGCCTGGACCCGTCACCGCATGCAAGTCGATGTTATGCGTATTCTCACTCCCCTTGTGGTTCTTCAAATGTAATTCGATCGTATCGCCGACACGCACACGTATCATGGGACCTGGAACGTGGCCAATAAATGTCCAGAATTCGTATCTGGTATCGCCTTGCTCATCTTTGACCAGCACGCCTTCCTTTTCAATCGTCTCCAGGTCGACACGAACCAACGCAGGTGACTTTCGATCTATCGGGGGCGGTACTGCTGGAGCAAACGTCAAATGAGCTGTTTCCATCGCCTCTTTCGCGGACATACTCTGCGAGAACATAAACACTGACAGTATTGATAGCCCGACCACAGTAATGCTGACCTTCCGGCTTATTCGTAGCATGCGCTTCCCTCCCTTATGGAACTTTCCAGAAAATCTATCTCCAGTACACCCTATTGCATTTCTTGTGCTAGATAGAACTCAACGTCTAAGATGTTGATATCTATTAACTTTCGTGTTGTTTCCCATCACTCACAATTAAACGATATTTCGGTTACGCAGAATTATCGGTTATATCTAACGATATTTTGTTGAAATAAATGGCATCATTAATATATAAGTGACAGGCTGAAGGAACATAATCGAAACTAGACCATTCGTCCAAAACCCAACACGATGGGAGCTTTCATTACTCCATATCC
>JAJDBL010000313.1 GCA_029261375.1 Nitrospirales bacterium | reverse complement strand
CATTTTCCACTTTGACTTGGAGTTTCATCACGTCGCCACATTCAGGAGCGCCCACCATGCCGGTTCCGACGTTCTCTTCTTCTTTACCAAAGCTGCCCATGTTGCGGGGATTATTGTAATGATCATTGACTTTCTCACTGTATGCCATTGGAAGTCCTCCTTGGTGAATACACCGTTATCGTTTGTAAGGCCGATGTTAACTGGCAGCCCATTGTACCGTTTTTAGGTCGATGCCTTCTTTTGCCATTTCATACAGGGGGGACATTTCACGGAGTCGATTCACGGTATCGATCACCCGCCCAATCACGTAGTCGACTTCCTCTTCGGTGTTGAATCGTCCCAGACCAAAGCGGATTGAGGAATGGGCAAGATCCGATCCCACACCCAGCGCACGGAGCACATAGGATGGTTCGAGGGTCGCCGACGTACACGCGGATCCGGATGACAATGCAATGTCGTTGATGCCCATCAACATCGCTTCCCCTTCAACATAGGCAAAGCTGATATTCAAATTGTGCGGAAGTCGTAAGGTTGGGTGACCGTTGAGATAGACCTCATCCAACGTTTTGGTAATCCCAGCATGGAGACGATCGCGAAGCGCGGACAGTCGTGTGGCCTCACTTTCCATTTCCTGTTCGCAAATTTCGCATGCTTTGCCGAATCCGACGATAAGGGGGACTGGTAATGTGCCCGAACGGAAGCCTCGTTCATGTCCACCGCCATCTAACATTGGAGTGACCCTGGCGCGAGGGGCTTTACGTCGAAGATACAACGCTCCGACACCCTTGGGACCATAGATCTTGTGGGCGGAAAATGACATGAGATCAACGCCAAGGGCGGATACATCAACTGGAATTTTTCCGACCCCTTGGGTTGCATCGCAATGAAAGAGGATTCCCTTCTCCTTGGCAATCTTTCCAATCTCAGCGATTGGATTGATGGTCCCGATCTCGTTGTTGGCCAGCATGATCGAAATCAGGATGGTTTTGTCGGTGATGGCATTCCGCACATCATCCGGATTCACCAAACCATCCTTGTCCACGGAAAGGTAGGTCACTGAATGTCCGCGCTTCTCGAGGGCTTTCGCCGAATCGATGACCGCGCGATGTTCGGTCATGGTCGTAATAATGTGGTTGCCTTTCTCACGGTACATCTCCGCCACACCCTTGAGTGCGAGGTTATCGGATTCTGTTGCACCGCTGGTGAAGATAATTTCTTTGGGATCGGCGTGAATGAGCTGAGCAATCTGCTTTCTTGCGTTATCGACCGCATCCTCGGCTTCGAATCCGAAGGCGTGGTTCCGGCTCGCTGGATTGCCGAATTTTTCCGTAAAGTACGGCAGCATGGTGTCTAAGACACGTGGATCTACTGGCGTGGTCGAATGGCTATCCATATAGATATGGCGCTTCATTTTGTTGCTCCTTCTGTCACGAGATTGGATTTAATGGAATCGATCGAGATCAGGGCATTCTTTTCGGACATGTCCTCAATAGTCATGCTCTCGAGCAACCGAACGATCGATGATTGGATAAATTGGAGCGGTGTACGTATGTTGCAGGTGACCTGTTGCTGACACTGCTCATCATCGGGTTCATGCATGCACTCGGTAATGCCTATGGGCCCTTCAATGGCACTGATGACATCCGCAATCGTCACCGCTTGCCGTGAAATATAGCCTCCCTTGGGTCCGTTCTGACTGATGATCAGACCACTTTTTGCCAAGCGTTGGAGGACTTTCGCCAGTAGCTCGACTGGGATATTGTATTGATGTGCAATCTCTTTAGTATTGACGGCACGAGTAGGCTCGATGGAGGCCATATGTTGCATGGCAATGAGCCCGTAATCCGTCTTTTTAGAGAGTTTCATCATAAGGACACCTAAGTAGGACCAAGTTGATCGGCGACCAAATCGATCGCATATATTTTTACCATCGGGTTGGTAGTCATGTCAACACAGAATCTTACCCATGCCCATGCGCAAATGGATGGTGATTCATCACGACTTCTGGCCTAGCGGAGCGTTCTCGGTCCATTGTCGTCCTCACGCACATCGTGTACGCTCCTGGCGCTGACCTTGCGTGTCAGGCCTCTCTCAACATGCAGCTAGAAGATACTTGAAGATACTATGGCGTCTATCGAGCACGGACCCATCATTGATACTGAAGAGGGGGATGAAGCCGAGTTCGTCTATCAGGTAAAGCTCGATCAGTTTGAAGGGCCTCTTCCCCTGCTTTTAGAGCAGGTGAAGAAGGAGATTCTGAATATCATCGAGATTCGAATTTCAAAGATTACCGAACAATACATTGGTCATTTAGACCTCGAAACACAGCCCAACCTCACCGCGACCGGGGAGTTCTTAGTCCTCACCGCGACCCTTATCTATATTAAGACACGCCAATTACTTCCCATCACTCCTGACACTCCACCGCTCGATCTCGACGAGGATCTTCTCCCATTTGATGAAGATTCACCGTTACTTGCCGAATACCTGAGATTGAAAAATGTGGCGCACCAACTCGAGGAATACCAACATAAATGGCGTGATGTCTATGGCTGGGATCGGCAACCTCACGTGGATGAGAGTCCCGACACGACGCCGCTTGAAGGAGTGACGCTCTACGACCTCTTCAATGCATTTCAGGTCGTGATGACTCGGACAACCAAGCAAGTATCGACGATTCATCGAGATACGTGGGAGGTTAAGGACGGAATCGCTTGTATTCTTGACAAGCTGAATGATGATGCAACCGTCGAGTTTTCGCAGTTATTTCCCGCTGATGCCGACCTCGGTCTTGTGATTGTAGTGTTTCTGGGGCTGCTTGAGTTGATCCGACAACGTCGAATCCGTGCATTCCAGGAATCTCTACAAGGCCCAATTCTTCTTAGTCTTGCCGCGGCGGTTCCTAGCAGTTAGTTCTCTTCCCTCGCAGAGTGTTGAAAATGTCCGCCAGCGGCGTTCTCGCTTTGCGCCAAAGCCTCAACGTACAGTCGTACGATTCGCCTTTATCGCTTGCTGCGGCCCTGCTGGACGGGCCATTTTGAGCAGTCCTCACCCCTTAGATTAGACGGAAAGTGGACTGGAGGTTCTGGTGGATTATGAAAAGCCTAGTTCGTCACTCCAAAGTATCTCACTGCAGACTCAGGACCTGCGTTGCTGACTACTTCTGTAAGTAGTCTTTGATTGCGGCGAGAAGTATGGTGCTTGTCGTCGTTCCTACCTTACGGGCCGCCTCCTGAAACGCATTGTACGTTTCTTCATCCAGCGAACATTGGACTCGTTTTTTCCCTGAAGTCTTCTGTGTTGGTGAGGGCGGGGAGTTTGGTGGTGGGTGGCTGCGTGTCAGAGAAAACCGCGGGCCATCGGTTGTACGAGAATCAAGGCATTGGTTAGCGATTTTGTCGGCCGCACTATTTTGTTCCCTTGGTATCCATTCCATTTTGATAGGGACCCGGAGTTGTTTTACGATGGCTCTCGCCTGATCGTAGAGTACTCGAAGGCGAGGTTCTTTTATTTTCCATTGCCCCGTCAATTGTTTGACGACGAGGAGAGAATCCATTCGCAGAACGATACGTTCGATCCCGAGTTCGGGGTGGGATTGGGTCGTTTCGTGGGCAAATTGCAGTGATCCTATCGCTCCCTGCCACTCAGCGGTATTATTGGTGGCAGAGCCTAAAAACGATCCCCCGTGACCAATCTCAGTGTCGTCTGAGAGGCAGGCAAGGACGCCGTAGCTTGCAGGTCCTGGATTGCCTCTGGAGGCGCCATCACAGTAGAGAATAAGATCCATATATTTGCGTCCTTAATTTGCGCATAGCATACGCATCAGTTGAGTTATCCACAACCTGTGGGGGATCAAAATGGGAAATAACACAAATATCTTGTTGATAGGAACATGGAATATGTATTATATTCGCTAATTAAACAAATTAGGTGCACCCTGGAGTAGGCGATGGATATCTTCAAAAAAGGAACACAACCGCACACTAAACTCACAAAAACCGTTGTCTCAGTGCAAAAAATGACACCGAACGCCTCCCCTAGCGCAAAGCAGAACACAAACGGAAAAGATGTAGAGGCTATGCTCCAGAACGCGAACCGGAGCGGAGCAGGCTTTCGGACGAGTACGCGGATTCCGCTTCATAACCCTGTCACCGTGACCATGGCGTTCTCGCATCGTGATGGAAAAAAAGGACAGGAAACCATGGCGGGAAAAGTCGCTTGGGTGCGGGATGATCAGAGTAAAGGGAAAAAAGGGTTCCTCTTTGGGGTCGCCTGGGATGACATTCCCACCAAAGCGACTAACCCGTGGTTGTACGATTATCTGGACTTTACCCTCCGCTCCTATTAGTAGAATGCTCAAAATGTCTTCCAGCTTCGTTCTCGCATCGCGCGAAGGCTCGACGTACAGTAGTACGCTTCGCCTTCTCGCTTGCTGCGGCCTCGCTGGACAGACTTTTTGAACATCCTGCTTAGGCCATGCGAGCTGACCTTGCCATACAATCCGAATAGAAAACGGTATAAGCGTCACTTGTTTCAAGAAATATTATTGATCAACTAAAAAAGAGAGTGCTGATGCGCGTCAATTGTGTGTACGCGGTGAGTACAGATAATTAGGTGGATGGATGAAAACAACATTGACCAGCAAAAAAGCTAAAACGAAACCCGGTGCGGCAAAGGGGCGATCAGCGGCGTCTGGTACACGGATTGAGAAGGACTCGATGGGAGAAATGCGTGTGCCTTCTCGCGCGTATTACGGGGCACAGACCGCGAGGGCGATTGAGAACTTTCCCATCAGCGGACTGCGTTTTCCTCCAAGCTTTATTCGGATGCTTGGCCTCCTCAAATGGGCCGCGTCACGAGTCAATGGGGAGCTTGGAATCATTGATGCGTCAGTGAGCAAAGCCATCGCGGAGGCTGCGCGAGAGGTGGCGGAAAATAAGTTGGACGATCATTTTCCAATCGATATTTTTCAGACTGGATCAGGGACCTCGACGAATATGAACGCCAACGAGGTCATTGCGAATCGTGCGGCTGAGATCGCAGCCAAGAAACGATATCAAGTGAAAAACATCCATCCAAACGACCACGTGAATCAAGGACAGTCAAGTAACGACGTGATTCCCACGACTATCCATCTCGCCACCATTGACGCCATGGTGAATCGACTTCTTCCTGGTCTTCGTCATCTGCATCGCGCTCTATCGGATAAAAGCAAGGCGTTTGCATCCGTGATCAAGATTGGACGGACACACCTTCAAGATGCCACGCCGATTGCGCTTGGCCAAGAGTTTAGTGGGTATGCACGACAGGTCGAACTAGCAATTTCACGTGTGGAACACGTCATTCCCGTCGTGGGTGAATTAGCGATTGGTGGAACCGCGGTGGGAACGGGGTTGAATACGCATGCCGACTTCGCCCGACGAGTCGTCGCACAGCTCGTTTCTGAGACGGGTTTTCCGCTGACGGAAGCGAAGAATCATTTTGAAGCGCAGGGGGCTCAGGATGCATTGGTTGAGGCCAGTGGTGCACTAAAAACGGTTGCGGTGAGTCTGACGAAGATCGCCAACGATATTCGATGGCTGGGGTCAGGTCCACGATGCGGTCTTGGAGAAATACGACTTCCAGAAACTCAGCCGGGCTCCTCAATCATGCCGGGAAAAGTAAATCCCGTGATCTGTGAATCCGTTCTCCAGGTCGCCGCCCATGTGATTGGCAATGATCTGACCATCACGCTCGGTGGGCAGGGGAGTGTCTTTGAATTGAACATGATGCTGCCGGTCATGGGGCACAATATTCTGCAATCGACAGAACTCCTTGCGACGTCATCAGAGAATCTGGCGAGCCGTTGTATTGAAGGTATCGAGGTCGATGAGGAGCGATGCCGAATACTGATTGAGCAGAGCTTGGCGATGTGCACGTCGCTCGCGCCGGTCATTGGGTACGACAATGCGGCTGCCCTTGCGAAAGAAGCGTACCGAACAGGAAAGACTGTTCGAGAGGTGGCCATTGCGAAAAAGGTGTTGCCGGCTGAACGGCTCGACCAGCTCTTAGATCCCGCGCAAATGACAAGACCGCGGCCAAAAGCCAGCCGTAAGAGTCCATTGTAGAAACGCAGGTAACCTTTGAATGCCGCGATCATCCAGTTTCAACCGTTCGATGTGACACTACGAGGACTTCAGCGCGCCTTCCTTGTGCTTGTTGTGGTTAGTTGGGCTGGGTTTGCCGTTGGCTGTGCAACTGGCTTTGACGATCCCGAACTGCGTGGTCCCAACATGGCCGGCACTTCTGTTCAGCAAAGTGGAACCCGGTCCATGGCCTCGTCTGGTGTCTCGACGGCGTCCGTCCAAGCCTTGCAGAAGGAGAACCAAGC
>JAJDBL010000312.1 GCA_029261375.1 Nitrospirales bacterium | reverse complement strand
AGGTACTCTGACTTCCATGAGAGAGATTTTCGTCCCCGCAACGATTACGAATTTGACCGTTGTTGATGCAGGCGAAATTCGAAATGTCGAACTGACCCTGCCTCAGGAGTACCACGTCGGTGGAACAGTGTATCCGATCATTGATGAGATGCGCCCCGGAACGGCGTTTTTGGCTAAACCGTTTGGCGCACGGACTGGTCGACAACGTCGGCGGATGTACACGCGATCGAACTCATCCATTGGCGCGACACGTGTGCTCCAAACAATCGTCAACGATACCCACGCGGAGAAAGCTGATACATCAGTCTGGTGGCAGAGCAACGAGGTCGCCGAATTCCAATCTCACGGTGAGACGATTCCTGTTCTCATGAACATCACACCGAACGGCACCGCGCTGGTGCCATATGAAAACTGTTCTGCTATTGAGGACACCAATCTTCTTCTCGAGCCAGACCAAGAATGGCCCACCATGCGATTTGTCGGTATTGCGTTTTCGACAGGCATTACACCGTTTCTCGCACATCTTCGATATATGAAAGCATTGAACTTCGGACGTACTGACGGCAGTGCTGGAGTTCACTATCGTTTGGTCGCCAGTGTGAAGAACCCCGGGCAACTAATGGCGCACGATGAGTTGCAACGACTAGCTGCGGAGTTTCCTGAGAACGTCGCGTATCACCCGGTGTTGACCCGCGAATGGGCGGACGATTGGACCGATGGCAAAGGACGAATCATGAACGTGACTACGCAGGACAACGGAGAGGAGAGAATCGACCTTCAACCACTTCGTGAAATCGTGCTAGACATTGAAAAAGTGCATGTCCGCCTTTGCGGAAACAAGGACGCCTGTCGCCAGCTCACCGAGGGGCTGGAACAAGCCGGGCTCCACCCGCTCAGTTTTCGCGCGGAAGCGTGGTAACCCGAGTAAGGTCCGGAAATACTATCGCCCCTGAAAGTCATATCTAGGTGGGGCCGCGACAAACGTACACTGACAACCAGTGGACTACGCCACCTGTCTCCCGCTCTGTTGAGACTCTTTTAGGAATTTGAATACTGTTCAAGAGGGCGATCCCAGGCCAAGGTCGTCAAGACTCGATTGATTTTCCCGCAATCATGCCATACGCTTCAGCCATGGCGAAAATCAAGAGTAAAGCCGTATTCCGCTGCCAACAATGTGGCTATCAGTCTCCACGGTGGCACGGACGGTGTCCGGAATGTGATTCCTGGAACAGCTTTGTCGAGGAAGCGGCTACTCCCGTCACTCATCGCAGATTGACGGGGGCCAAGAACACCGCAAACACACCCATCCCAATCGGGGAATTGGTGTCGGATGGCGAGCACCGCATTCTCTCCGGCACCGGCGAGTTTGATCGTGTCATGGGTGGCGGCGTGGTGTACGGGTCAATCACGCTCGTTGGCGGCGATCCAGGCATCGGCAAAACCACCCTGCTGCTCCAAATCCTGCCTCGCCTGTCTCGAGACAGCAATCCCGTACTTTACGTTTCCGGAGAAGAATCGTGTTCTCAGGTCAAAATGCGGGGACATCGACTAGGAGTTGATGACCCTTTTCTCTACCTCCTGTCTGAAACCTCTCTCGAAGCGATCATACAGGCAGCACAGGATCTGACTCCATCTGCTCTTGTCATCGATTCTATTCAGACGACCTTCTCGTCACACATCACATCGACCCCCGGCAGCATTAGCCAAATCCAAGAGGTTGCTGCGCAACTCATGACATTCGCGAAAGACCGGAACATCCCCGTATTTCTCATCGGCCATGTGACCAAGGAAGGTGCGATCGCGGGGCCACGTTTGCTTGAACATATTGTGGATACGGTCTTATATTTCGAAGGGGATCGCGGACATTCATACCGCATTCTCCGTGCCGTGAAAAATCGATTTGGAGCCACCAATGAAATCGGTGTATTCGAGATGACCGAAACCGGCCTACATGAGGTCGGCAACCCATCAGCGTTATTCCTTGAAGACCGATCACGCGAGAGTACGGGATCAGTCGTCGTCGCGACGATGGAAGGTACGAGGCCGATCCTGGTTGAGATTCAAGCGCTTGTCTCACCCACACACTTTCCAAACCCCAAACGTGTCGCGACAGGCGTAGACGGCAATCGACTATCGATATTACTGGCAGTGCTCGAGAAACGTCTTGGTCTTCACCTGTCCGGACAAGATGTGTACATCAACGTCGTCGGCGGCATTCGCATCGACGAAACCGCCTGTGACCTCGGAATCGTGGCTGCTGTGATTTCAAGTCTTCGCGAGCGGCCAATAGACCCAGAAACGCTGGTGTGCGGAGAAGTAGGCCTCGGTGGAGAAATCAGAGCCGTCAGCGCCGTCGACGTCAGAATTCGAGAAGCCGCGAAACTAGGCCTCAAACGATGCGTGCTGCCGGAAGGAAACCTCGCCTCGCTGGACACGAAATCAAAGATGACTGCGGTCGGCGCCACCCATCTTGGCGACATGCAGGATGCGCTCTTTAAGTGATCCTCAAGGGATTTCTGATATTCTGGAGCTACAGGCGAACGAGATCACCGAGAAGCTCATGGCATTACTGAGAATCAGCAATCGTGCATACGACTTTCAACTCAATTCGACATTATGAACCAGCCTGAGCGACGATCGAAAACGTTCGCGTCGCTTGGAGATGTTATTGATGACTATATTCGGTCGCGCGGCTTGGAGTCGAAACGGCAGGAGTTTTCGTTACAGGAACGATGGGACGAAATCGTCGGCGAACCGATATCAAGCCATACCACACCAGATACGATTCGCTTTGGAACACTTCACATATTGGTGGACAACTCCGCCTGGCTTCAACAACTGAACTTCCTCAAACCAGAGTTGATGCGAAAGGTCGAGAGCTTCCTCGGTCAGGGCGTCCTCAAAGATATCGCCCTTCGACTCGGGCGAAATTCGTCCCCACGCGCCTAGATCACGCCAGTTCAGAGACAAGCTTGAGAAACATGTCCAGGTTGGCTGGCGTACTGAATCGATGATCGCCACTCTTGAGTATGAGCTCGATCGGAAAGTCAGGGTCTTTTGC
>JAJDBL010000311.1 GCA_029261375.1 Nitrospirales bacterium | reverse complement strand
TTTGTTGCTGATCTGCCAGGAACCTACGTGGCTCAACTTATCGTGAATGATGGGATGGTGGATAGCGTGCCACAGACGATTATCGTTGACACCAACAACGTGCGTCCAATGGCGAATGCCGGGGCCGGGCAAGCTGTGGATGTGGGTAGTCTCATCACGTTAAACGGCAGCGGGTCGACGGATGTCGATGGAGATGCATTGACCTTTGCTTGGAGTCTCACCAATCTCCCCAATGGGAGTGCTGCAACGCTTGATGATTCGTTCGCTGTGCTCCCCGCGTTTGTCGCGGACGTGCCAGGGACCTATGTCGCCCAATTGATCGTTCATGACGGGATGGTGGATAGTGTGCCGAAGACGGTCATCATCGACACCAACAATGTCGCCCCAGTGGCGGATGCTGGGGTGGATCAAGCGGTGGATGTCGGGAGCATGGTCACGTTAGATGCGCGTGGGTCGAGTGATGCCGATAGCGATGCGTTAACCTACGCGTGGTCGCTCACTCAGAAGCCAGCCAATAGCGCAGCGTCTCTTGATAATCCGTTCACGGCTTTGCCGACGTTTGTCGCGGATCTTCCCGGGACCTATGCCGCTCAATTGACCGTCAATGATGGGATGCTGGGCAGCGCTCCGAAGACCATCATCATCGACACCAACAATGTCGCGCCGGCGGCAGATCCCGGGATGGATCAGACCGTGGGCGTGGGGAGTACGGTCAGTCTCGATGGGAGTGGATCGATCGATGCAGATGAGGATCCGTTGAGCTTTGCCTGGAGCCTGACGAGCGTACCGATTGGGAGCACGGCAGCATTGGTTGATCCCATGACGATCACCCCGACGTTTATCGCGGATCTAGCCGGCACCTATGTCGTGCAGCTGATTGCCGATGATGGGATGGTCGTGGGTACCCCGAATACCATCATCATTGAGGCGAAGACCGCTCCTGTTGGGGTGTTACGTCTTGATGGCGTCGATGATTTTGCGCAAGAAGCGATGGGAACCCTCAGTCCCTCGCCCCTTGATCTTGGTGTAATCACCATCGAGGTATGGGTGTTTCCGACGCTTGCTCAGGACATGTCGGTTGTCTCAAATGGGGCCTATACCCTGGCACTATTCGCGGGCGAACAGGTTTTTGGATTCAAGGCTTTTCTCTGTCTTGACGGGGCCGGCGATCCGACCTGTACCGGTTTCGGTGTGTTCAGTGGGCCCCCTACTGAAATTGTTCTCAACCAATGGAATTTCATCTCTGCGTCTGTCGACGAGAATACGCACACATGTTCCATGTCGGTGAATGGTGCTGTCGGGATCTTCGCTTCATGTTTTTCCGGGGCTCTTGAGGTACGCGATCAACTCTTCGGTATTGGGACACCCAACGCTGGTAATAACAATGGTGATGGGGCTTCAACGACAGGATTCGTCGTTGGCAGGATTGGGGAGGTCAGAATCTCTGATGTTATTCGTCCTCCGGACACCAATCCTCAGCCTGGGTTGACTGCCGATCAGAGCACTGTTGGTCTGTGGGTGTTTGATGAGGAGGATGGAGTGATGACGTTTGAAGACTCTTCAGGGAACGGCCACACTCTTTTTGGGCAGAACGGGGCTCAAGCGGTGCCAGGAGCAGTGGAGCCCTAATCATTTGGCGGGCTCAGTTCTTGTGTGTGGGTAGGAGTTCTTTCGTTCGTACGCCACTGACGTGTGTGAGGCGTCAGTGGTTTCATCCGTGGTGGGAATCGCCTCCAATCACATATCCGTTCTCAGTCACGACGATTTCATCGCCATAGACTTGCGAGAGTATGTCGTAGTGCAGCACGTCTTGTGGGTGCCCATGTGCGAAGAGGCGTGTGTTGAGCAACACTAGCTGATCCACCAATGGGCTGATGAGATTGATGTCGTGAGTCACGAGCAGAATAGTAAGGTTGAGCTCACGATGAAGACGACGAATGAGTTCCAGCACGGTATGTTGAGTGGTGGTGTCGATGCCGGTTGTCGGTTCGTCCAGCAGCAATACCTGCGGTTGCTGGGCTAAGGCGCGTGCAATCAGAATGCGCTGCTGTTGCCCGCCCGAGAGTTGCCCAAAGGGGTGATGCTGAAACTCCCTCATGCCCACGGCTTCCAATGACGCCAGTGCGATCGCGATATCCTCCTTCCCGCTGCGATGGAAGAGACCACGGACGCCATAGCGGCCCATGATCACTGTTTCCAGCACGGTAATGGGAAAGTTTCGATCGATCTTTCCTTTTTGTGGAAGATAACCAATGCGAGCACGGTGATGGCAGCGGAGATTTTCACATGCGCAGTCGAAGATCTGTAGGTTTCCGTTCCGTGGAAGGATGAGCCCAAGAATCGCACGAAGAATCGTCGTTTTGCCGGACCCATTAGGTCCAATGATCCCGACAAACTCCCCTTCGTTGATTTCAAGGCTGATGTTCTCAAGTGCGGTCGTGTGGCCGAGGATATACGTGGCTTCTGAAAATGCGACGACCTGTCGCGGCTGTTGTTCTAGTTGATCTGTCGCCATGGGACTCAGCGGTCTCGGAGAACTAAAGGTGGGTGTGCGGGTCTCAAGGATTCAAGGTTTCGATGAGCGTCGAAACATTGAATAATAACATGTCAGTGTAGGTGTTCGTTCCCGGAAGAGCCCCAGGCAGGGCGGTCAGTGTGACGACGCGAGCGCCAGTCTCATCGGCAAGGATGCGTGGAATTTTCTGATTGAGCTGTGGCTCGGACACGATGACTTTGATGCCGGCCCTTTTCATGCGTTGCGTGAGAGTGCTGAGATGTTTTGCCGAAGGCTCTGCGCCTGGCTGTTCGATAATATTGCCGACGATCTTGAATCCGAACCGTCGGGCAAAGTATGGCCATGCCGGATGATGGGAGATGAACCGACGGTCGGGAAGCATCTTGACGCGCCGTTTCATGTCCGCTTGCAGTGTGTCCAAGGTACGCAAGTACTCCGCTTGATTCGCCAAGTAATCATGGCGGTTGTCGCGATCGACTTTGATCAGCCGCGTCGTAATTTGGCGCACCATGCTCTTGGCATTCTCGGGATCAAGCCAGATGTGTGGGTTCCCGTGCACATGCGTTCCCTCTGTGGCATGGGTGACTCCTGAGTCTCTTAACAGCGAGATGCCCTTGGAGGTGACAACCACTTCGAGAGACGGGTTCTGTGCGTTCTGCACGAGCTGTTCAGCCCAGCCTTCGAGGCCGGCGCCAATCGTGATGAAGATATCAGCCTGGCGAACAGCGAGGATGTCGCTTGGCTTGAGCGCGTAACTATGACTGTTTTCTAATCCACTGATCAGGCTCGTCACCGTGACGTGCTGTCGTCCAATCTGGTTGACGTAGTCTTGTAAGACGGGGAGGGTGGTGACTACCTTCGTGGTGCCTGTTTTTGCCTCGGCGGAAGCGAGGATGGTCGTCAGCAGTAGCGCAATAATGAGCGTGTAACGAAGGAATGGTGCCATGGCCTCGGACGCTATCACTCCGTTGAAGTGAAAGTCAACGCGGTAGAGTGTCTCATCTGATCAGATATTCCATTCGATTATTGGGGGCAGGAAAGCCTTGACAGCCACTGCCACCTCCACGTAATATCAGAAATCCTATCGGAATAGTGTAGTTTGTATGAAGGTTTCAATTAAAGGAGAGTATGGCGTTCTGGCGGTTCTTGAGCTTGCACTCAATGGGAATCGTGGGCCGCTCCAGGTGAAGACGATTGCCAAGAACCAGAATATCCCTCCTCGCTTTCTTGAGCAAGTCATGAGCACGCTGAAACGAAACGGACTAGTGCGGAGTATTCGTGGTGCGCAGGGGGGCTATCTGCTTGCGCGATCATCCGATGACATTCTGGTCGGAGACATCATCGAAGCGATTGAGGGCCCCGTCACACCGATGTCGTGTGTGGGAAACGGGGTGGGTGGGACGTGTTGGCAGGATATTGATCCAAAGTCGTGTGCCGTACATGGTGTCTGGAACGACGTGAAGATATCTGTGATGAGCGTGTTGAATGCGACGACGGTTCAAGATCTGTGCGATCGTACGCATGCGTTGAGTGGTCAGCGAACCCTCATGTACCATATCTGAGTTTTGAGATAGGTAGATAGACTGAAGGTCAAAGGTTGAAGCAGAAGACTAGAGAGGCGAAACAGGTTGCGCACAACAATATTTTGCTGCCTCTACCTTCAGCCTTCAACCTAAATACTAAGCAACCTAGTCCCCTCTCCATTGGAGGTTCTGTATGGATACAACCTTGAAGACGCCCGTTCCTGAGGACATTCTGTCTGAGATCGCGGCCTTTGAAGCCGAGGCAGAAAAAGTAAAGCGAGGCGAATTGTCTGACGATGTGTTCCGGCCGTTTCGCCTTCAACATGGCATTTACGGTCAGCGGCAGGACGGCTATCAGATGATTCGGGTGAAGATCCCGTTTGGAGGACTTAACTCGAACCAGGTGCGGTGTTTGGCGTCGCTCATTGAGGAGCACAGCTCTGGCATTGGTCATGTGACGACGCGGCAAGACATCCAGTTTCATTTTGTTCCACTCGATGTGGTGGGAACCGTCATGCTCAGACTTGCTGAGGTTGATCTCACCACCAGAGAAGCATGTGGAAATACGGTGAGGAATGTGACTGCGTGCCCGTTAGCAGGGGTGTGTCAGGAAGAAGCGTTTGATGTGACTCCCTATGCACTGACGCTGTCGAATCATCTCATGCGCAATGCGTTGAACCAGAGTCTTCCGCGAAAGTTCAAAATTGCGTTCTCTGGATGTGCCACCACCGATTGTGCGAAGACGATGATTCACGATATTGGGCTTTCGGCTGTCACAAAGGAAGATGGAACCCGCGGGTTTCGCATGGTGGTGGGTGGAGGTCTGGGATCTGCGCCGCGACTCGCCAAACTATTCCGCGAGTTTCTTCCCGTTGACGAACTTATTCCCGTCTCTGAAGCCATCGTCAAAGTTTTTGACAATCATGGCAATCGGAAAAATCGAACGAAAGCGCGGATGAAATTTGTGGTGACCAAGCTGGGCATCGATGAGTTTTTCCGCCAGATTGAAGTTGAATACGAAGCGATCAAACAGGCAAGGAACGGGTCGAATGGCTATGACCTTCTGTCCTATGTCGATGAGCCGCGAGCGATGGAAGTGTCGTCAGCGAATGGCAGTTCGTCGTTGATCCGCTCTTCTGCGAATGGGTTCTCATCGGATGCGTTTGAACTTTGGAAAAAGACCAATGTCGTTGCGCAACGGCAGTCGGGGTACAGTGCCGTCACATTGAAGCTTCCCACCGGTGACATGACGCCACCACAGATGCGTTTCCTGGCCGACCTTATCGATACCGAAGCCAACGGCAATGTCCGTATTACGATTGCTCAGAACGTATTGCTTCGTTGGATTAAGACCGCACGATTGTCCGAGATCTATTCCCAACTGGTTGAAGCCGATCTTGCTGATTCAGGTGCGCATCTCGTTGAGGATATTGTTGCGTGTCCGGGAACGGATACCTGTGGTCTTGGCATTACGTCCTCAAAAGCTCTCGCGCGGGCGTTGGAGGATGTATTCCCGGCAGGAGGTACCGGTGACGATCTTGCAGGGACATCGATAAAGATTAGTGGATGTCATAACTCGTGCGCACAGCATCATATCGCGACCATCGGGCTGCATGGCGTGACCAAACGCTATG
>JAJDBL010000310.1 GCA_029261375.1 Nitrospirales bacterium | reverse complement strand
AATTTCCCACTGACTGAGAAGAAGCCAAAGAACTCCCCTATCTTTTCGCGCGGTGTGAAATATCCAATGAGTGTCCGGCTCGCTGATTGGTTGGATCCAAGTGCCGCCCCGGCCACTAATCCTAGCGCGTAAAACTGCGCTGTCGTTTGGACAAAATATGCCCCGATGGCGATGCCGACCCAGACGACAAGTGTCGCCATGATGGTCTGTCGAGGCCCATATCTATCGACAATGCCTCCGATAGCGTACGCGCCAAGCCCTGCTGATATTTGCACGATGAGAAAGTAGATAATCAACGAAGCGGCAGAAAACTCTAGTACGCGGCTGGCAAAAATTCCGGCGAAGAGCACGACGGTATTGATACCATCAGTATAGATCAGGTACGCAAATAGATACTTTACGAGCTCACGGAAACGGCCGATGTCGCGGTACGTTGTACGAAGACGCTGAAGCCCAATCGTCACGAGCTTCGCCGTGGAGAGGCGAGGTTGTGGGATGGCACGCTCTTTCAAATATAGCCACGTTGGAATGCTGGCGATGCAGAAAAAGACGGCGGTCAAGATAAAGCTCCACCGATAGTTGACCAGATTCTCGAGTACCATGCCGTCCTTGAGGAGTGGGTACGCCAAGCCGAGTGACAGGAGTCCGCCGATATACCCGAACGCCCACCCATATCCCGAGATGCGGCCCATGTTCGATCGCGTTGATAGTTCAACGAGAAATGCACTGTAGAGCATGAATCCAAGATCGAAGCCGATATTGGCGATGCCAAACATGACAAGGCCCAGCCAGATATCTCCCGCGACCACGAAAAACAGGCTCGCTGTGCCGATGATGCAGACGGCGGTACACCACGCAAGCCATCGTTTTTTCGTCGCCGTCGCATCGGCGCTTGCCCCAAGGATCGGCGCAACGATGGCCACGATGAACATCGAACAGGCATAGCCCCAACTCCACAGTTGCTCAGGGTTATACGCTGAGCCCTCCGCGACGACTTGGACAAAGTACACGCTATATCCGAGGGTGAGGATGAGGATTGAGAAGGAGGAGTTGGCAAAGTCGAAGAAGCACCATGCCAGAATCTCACGACGCGTCACCGGAGGTGGATGGTTCTCAAACGACTCGTCGGTAGACGATCGCATCAATCGTGTCAGTTCGGGAGTGTTGGTTCGGCGGAGGTTGGGCCGTCTGCAGCCATGATGGCTTCGATGATTTCTTTGTTCGCGGCGGCACCAACGACGTCGGAGATCGCGGTGAGTGTTGCGGGCGCATGCGGGAATGCGTAGAGCTTCTTGTAGTGCATGATGCGATCATATGATTGAGTGATATGTGCTTCTGAAATACGTCCCGACTGTACGGCCGCATAGGTGGCATCCATCGCTTTCATCTGCTTGTCTTGGTTGTGGCAAATGAGCAGCTGGTCACTCCCCGCTTCGATCGCAAGCATCGCTGCTACCTCGACGTCAAAATGATCGGTGATCCCGGCCATTTCAAGATCATCACTAAAGATGAGGCCGTCAAACCCCCATTCATCGCGGAGAAGCTTGGTTTGGATCGTTTTTGATAGTGATGCCGGGTATTCAGCATCGAGTTGAGGATACTGCACGTGTGCAGTCATGATTGCAGGCAGGCCTTTTTGAATCAAATTTTGGAACGGGCGACATTCTACCTCTCTGAGGCGTTCCGCAGAATGCCCCACAGATGGAAGTTCACGATGGGAGTCTGCATCAGTGTCGCCATGCCCTGGAAAGTGTTTCCCGCAGGGCAGGATGCCATGTTCTTGATAGGTGGTGCTCATGACCCAGCCTAAACGTGACACGGTTTCTTGATCTGATCCAAAGCTGCGTTCACCGATGATCGGATTCAGAGGATTGGTATCGAGATCCAAGACCGGGGCGTAATTGACGTTTACTCCGATCGCGCGAAGTTCAAGGGCTCCGATCGAGGCGACAGACCGAACTGATTCCTCCGAATTGAGCCGTCCCAAGAGTCCATTTGGAGGGAGTGCGGTTAACCCGTTTGGCAGCCGAAAGACGTTTCCGCCTTCGTGGTCGATCGATATCCAGAGAGGAACTGTTGGCGAGTGTGACTGTAGATCATTGATCAATGATGCGGCTTGGACAGGGTGTTCAAGGTTGCGCGCAAACAGAATGACCCCGCCCGGCTGGTAGATGGATAACAGCCGGACGAGGTCGCCTGAGACTTCGGTGCCATGAAACCCCAGAATAAAGAGTTGGCCTATCTTCTCTCGTAGAGTCATAGGAAAGTCAGTTTAGTTGACTAAAGGTTGAAGGGGGAAACAGTCCATCAGGATCCAGCTTCAACAGCTGAATTGCTATTGTCATCACGGCTTCGCGGCGACATCTCTCAGGAGTTGGATGACTAGCCTCGTTCCAATTCCTGTTGGTCCTTTCGGAATATAGTGCCGTGGCGCTTCACCCCAGTCGGTGCCTGCGATATCGAGATGCACCCACGAACAGTCGCCGACAAAATGGCTGAGAAATGCTGCTGCTGTGATGGTCCCTCCGCCTCGACCGCCAATATTTTTCACATCGGCAACATCGCTTTTGATCTGCTCTTTATATTCGTCCCACAGCGGGAGCTGCCATGCACGTTCGCCAATGGCCTCCCCGACGCGTGTCACACGATTGATCAGGGCGTCATCTGTGCCTAAGACTCCGACCGCATGACTGCCGAGGGCGACAAAGACCGCTCCGGTGAGGGTGGCGATATCGATCACCATTGCGGGTTTGTAACGCATCGCATAGGCCAGACCATCTGCAAGGATGAGCCGACCTTCTGCGTCAGTATTCAGCACCTCAATCGTTTTTCCTGACAGGCTTGTCAGAATGTCTCCAGGTTTGGTCGCCTGTCCGCCAGGCATGTTTTCCGTTGCGGGCACGATGCCTACCACATTGAGAGGGAGTTTAAGCTGCGCGATGGCGCGGATGGTAGACAGAACAATGGCGCCGCCAGTCATGTCCGCCTTCATTCTCTCCATGTTGTCCGCTGGTTTCAGGGAGATGCCTCCGGTATCAAACGTGACGGCTTTGCCGACAAGCGCGATTGGTTTCGTCTTTTTGGATGTGCCTGAGTACTCGAGCACGATGAATTGAGGGGGTTCGTGGCTGCCTTGCGCGACCCCAAGATATGCCCCCATCCCGAGCTTGCGTGCTTTGGCGCGGTCCAAGATCGTACAGGTCACGTTCTTGGACTTTGCAATAGCTTTTGCCTCCTGCGCTAGCCGCGTGGGGGTGACGACGTTTGACGGGTGGTTGCACAGATCCCGCACGGCGTTGACTGCGTCGGCGACGATCGTTCCTCGCTCAGCACCGGCGCGGACGGCAAAGATCGAGTTCTCATCCGGGGTGACCAAGGTGATGGCCCGAATGGGTTTCTTTTGTATGGCTGGTTTGCTCTTGTAGACGAGAAATTGATACAGGCCGAGTATCGATCCCTCAGTGATTGCTTGGCTGGTTTCTTCGAGGGTTGCTCCAGCGACCCCACGTTCAGGGACCGCAATGCTGAAGGTGGTTGCCTCCATCGACCGCAATGCCTTGCTGGCTGTCGCGATCGCCCGTCGGAATGCGTCTGCTTTCGCCAAGCTTTTCTTTCCAAGCCCTACTAATACCACCCGTTTCGCAGGGATTTCACCGTGCATATGGAGCACGGATACTTGGTTCGCTTTTCCCTGAAATTCGCCGCTCGTGAGGAGAGGCTTTACACGCCCCCGTGTGAGGCGGTCAATCTGAGCAAGTGCGCCTTGCAGCCGTGAATCATCTTGAAAGCGTGCGAAGATGATTGCGTCGGTGCGTTCGTTCTCTATCCGTCCTGTTTTTGCCTTAATGGTTGGTGCCAATGGATGCCCCTTTCTGTACTGTTCTTAATATTAGGTTCACGTGACCTTGCTGCTGTTGCGTTGTGCGAGTTCAGACGCCCTGCGCTTGAGGATCCCAAATGTATTTGTGGAGTTGTAGTTGGACGCGGACGTCCAGGTGGTCGTGGAGAACCCATTCAGTGAGGGCGTGAGGTTCTAGCGTCCCAAATACTGGCGAGAAGAGAACCGGACATCGCCCAATGAGTCGATAATATCGTAGGATAGAAACTGCCCAGTCATAATCTATTCTATCCGCAATCACAAACTTCATCTCATCCTTTAACTTTACTTCACTAAGGTTTTTCCAGTGCATGTGCTCTGTCATTTTACTTCCAGGGCATTTCACATCGAGAATCACGTGAGCCCGGTCGTCGAGCGGAGCGATGTCTTTCGCTCCGCTGGTTTCGATCAACACGTCGTAGTCTAAGTTACAGAGGCGTTCAACAAGGAGAATGGCCTCTGGTTGATCAAGGGGTTCGCCTCCGGTGATCTCAACCAAGGTTGTGCCCTGACTCTGAACCTGTTCGCACACCTCAGTGATCGTCATCTCCGTCCCGCCGTAGAAAGCATGCGTGGTATCGCACCAGGAACAGCGTAGTGAGCATCCAGTGAGGCGCACGAAGACGCAAGGTAATCCGACATATGTCGATTCGCCTTGGATACTGAGGTAGATCTCACTCACTCTCAGCATCTTCAACCTGTCCGCTTTGGTGTGATGGCCGCGTGCAATGAGGTAGAGGGATGAGCGTTGCTTCCTGCGATGTCCACGTTGCGCTGCAACCCTTCATGTTTTGCCCGCTTAACGGGGCTATTCTTGAACATGGTTTGAAACTCTATCGTGGATTGGTCTGTAAGTTCCCGGAGATCCGTCTTTAGGGCAATAGGACGAGGCTGAAATGCCGCTTCAGTTGAGGGAACGGCATTGTGATTGTAGGGGCAAATGTCGAGACAATCGTCACATCCAAAGATGCGATTTCCTATGTCTGCGTGAAATGTCTGCGGGATGGGACCGCGATATTCGATTGTAAGGTATGCAATGCATTTTGTCGCATCCAGTACATAGGGCTCTGGTATGGCTTGGGTGGGACATATGTCGATGCACAGCTGACAGGAGCCACATTGGTCAGGCGTAGGCTCATCCTCCTGAAGGTCAAGAGAGACGAGGACCTCGCCCAAAATAAGCCAGGAACCATGGGTGGTGGACACAAGGTTGGAATGTTTTCCTATCCAGCCGATCCCGGCCTGTTGTGCCCACGCTTTCTCTAGGATGGGCCCGGTGTCAATGTAGGTCCGAGTCTCGCACCTTGTCCCTCCCCTCGCGGCCTCTTCCTCGATCCACGCAGCAAATGCCGTGAGCCGCGAGTCCATCATGAAATGGTAATCGTCTCCCCATGCATACCGCGCGATTCTGCCATTGCCGTTCGTTTCATCCGGCACGTAGTTCGTGTAGTAGTTCACTGCGACCGAAACCACAGAGCGTACGTCCGGAAACACTTCCGTGATATCGGCCCGTTTCTGGGCTGTGCGAGGCATCCAGTTCATGGTGCCGTGATACCCACGGTTTAGCCATTCGTGAAGGCGTTTTCCTGGTTGATCTCTGCCATCGTGTGCGACTCGACTGATTCCAACCTGGTCAAAGCCAAGTTCGCGAGCGTGATCCTTAATTCGATTGCTGAGGGTCACGGGCTGTGTGGCATCCGTTGGAACGGCGCTCTTGATGACAGGGAATGCGATTGGGTGCGTCGGTGGGTGGCATAGCGAACGCCATGATATCATAATGTTTTTGCGCTGGATGCTGCGGGAGCCCTGCTCGCCATCTCTGGAGGATCTTCGGACTGTGGATCACGTGCACCACGAAGAGTCAGGAAGGTGGTTTCTCCACCGTACCGCATATCAAGAAGCCAAAGCTCTCCTCGATGCTCTTAGAGTGAACAAGCTTGCCGATTGCCTTTCCCTCACCGGGCGGCTCCGCCGTGATATGGCAGTTGTGCATTCGATTGACCTTCTTGTTGCTGCTCCGGTGACTGCGGGTTTCAATCAGGTCATCGAGCGACATCGCCCCGCGCGTATTCCACTTGACCTTGTCTCGGTTTCCCCAGACCAGTTTCCTCACATGTTGTTGCTCATGACCGGCTCTGACGAGCATTTGGCTCAGCTACGAACCATCGCTC
The DNA here is from genome assembly GCA_029261375.1 of Nitrospirales bacterium. Classification (GTDB taxonomy): domain Bacteria; phylum Nitrospirota; class Nitrospiria; order Nitrospirales; family UBA2166; genus UBA2166. The sequence goes on along the minus strand of JAJDBL010000310.1, from coordinate 811 downwards.
ATGACCGCGGCCTCGTACTCAATGAGCGTGGCTTGTGTCGAGATGGTGCCCTCGTTGCCTGTGCTGACGAGGCGGATGTCTATGCGGCGCTAGGATTACCCCTTATTCCTCCCGAGTTGAGAGAAGGCTGTGGAGAGATCGAGTTAGCGCAGGAAGGGCGGCTTGAACACCTTGTGAGGCGGGAGCAGATTAAGGGGGTTTTTCATGTACATACGAACTACAGCGATGGAGCCGGCTCCATTGGAGAAATGGTTTCGGCTGCCGTGGAGCTGGGCTATGAGTACATTGGAATTTCCGACCACAGCCAGGCGGTGCCCTATGCTCATGGACTCACCCGTGAGCACATCCTTACGCAGCATCGTGAAATTGAGCTCATTCAATCGCAGGTTCCTGGCATCAAGATTTTTAAGGGCATCGAGGCCGATATTCTTTCCGATGGAAGCTTGGACTATGATGATGACGTTTTAGAATGGTTTGATTTCGTCATCGGGTCTGTCCATAGCAATTTTGAACTGTCATGTGAGACACAGACCGAGCGTATTATCAACGCGTTGCACCATCCTGCGTTAACCATGCTGGGACATCCGACCGGGCGACTGCTGACATCGCGGGAGGGGTACAACGTCGATCTCTATCAAGTCATCGATGCGGCGCAGCGCTACGACAAAATCATTGAACTCAATGCCAATCCCCGCAGACTGGATCTCGATTGGACAATGTGTCGTTATGCGCAAGCGCAGGGTGTGTTGATAAGCATCAATCCAGATGCACATCGACTGGATAGTTTACGTAACACGACTCGGGGTGTGCA
>JAJDBL010000309.1 GCA_029261375.1 Nitrospirales bacterium | reverse complement strand
CATCGTCACCCCTCCTCCTCTTTCTCGATGACGAAACCGAGTTTCGCCATGATCAGCTCAAGGGTTCTTTTCGCCATCACAGAGCCGGCGTTTTCGTATTCCTGACGCAGGATCGACGCTGCCCGAGATGCATCCACTTGTGCCAACGCGATTGCCGCGGACGTCCGCACTGACCGATCAGCGTCCGTAATCCACGTTTCAAGATCGGCCTTGATGAGATCCACTGGCACCAGTGGGAGCAACTGGGCAAGCGACCTGCGTTGGTGTGCGTCGGTCGCGATCGTGAGTAATGGCCCGATCGAGGCCATGGCCTCGCTCTCATTCCGATCAACGAGCCAGCCCAATACCATGAGATCTGTTGAGCCGTCCTCTTTGATCAGCCGTGTCCGCAAGGTAGGGATGGCGACGTCGCCAGGATAGATACGGATAAGATCGAGGGTGTCCAAGCTGGCAGGAGGGAGCGCAGAGACGAGGCGCTCTCCGACAAGGACCCCTTCCCGTTGCAATCCTAAGATGCCACGCAGCGCCTGGCCTTTCTCAAACGGAAGATCGCGGTGAAGACTGGTGAGGAGGTAGGGCAGCACGCGGTCATCTCCCGTCTCAGCCAGTGACCCCGCAAACGTTGCCTTTATCGGAGCACCTTTTTCCTTGGTGAAGGCATCCCAGAGGGCATCGCGAGCCGCTAGCGTTCGGTGCTTCATCAGGGCCCATGCGGCGTTTTCCTGGACCTGTCGATGAGGATCGTTGAGAAGCTCCTTGGTCAGCAGATTCATCGCCCATGCGTCTCCGACACGATGTAACGCTACGGCCGTTGCCGCACGGACCATCTCGTCGGAATCCTTACCAAGACGACGAAGTAAGGATTCCTCCACACCCTTCTGACTGAGTACGGTGTTCCCAAGCGCCTGCGCCATCGCAATTCTCATCGGCACGGACGCCTGATCCACGGATTGAAGTATGGATTGAGGATTCTGACGAAGCCGATCGGGCAGGAGCGGCACGAGGGCAGCGTCACCGTTTCTATGGAAGGCTTCTGCCTCTTGACCAGCCGCTTCGGCTTTTGCCGCGAACTGCGCCTCGATGTTTACTGGATCAGGTTGTGCGGAAGAAGTCTGAGCCTGAAGGGCCATAGGCACGAGACCTATGGAAAAGATGATCGTCACAACAACGACAAATCGGGAAGAAATCATCACGTGTTCGCCTCCATTTCGTTACTTGAAGTGGATGGAACTGATCTTGAACAGATGCTCGTATTTGATTTCTGAATGGTGTGCTGTCTCGGAGCGTTATCGGCTATCGATGAGTCGCTTCACCTCCAATCTCCAGTGTCGTGGATGATCATGTTTGTAAACCACGCGTGCAATGATCATTGTTGAACCAAATTGGTGTACATGACGGCACAAAAATATGCTTCTTTGAATACACAGTCAATGACTCAAAATGGGCTAATTTGTAGCAGAAATATAGCCGCGTTCTTTGTCATGATGCGGGTCTAGCACGGGAGGAGAGAGAGGAAAAGAAAACACTAACGACTGGTTTCTCGCCGTTCTCTTCAGCTTGCACGATGAGGGGCTGCAACCGTGTTCGTACAAACTCTCCCACTTCGTGGTCAAAGTGCTCATCAAGGCTCATCGCACTTGCGTAGCACAGATGGAACCAGTGGAAAAGAGAAATATGAGGTGTGTTATTTTTTCGGGTGAGATTTTACGTACTTCCTATTATCACGTCACTTTGATCGAGGCACATCCTGACTAGCGAACGCTTCTGATGGTATTGATGCGGGTATCTTTAAAAGTGTTAAGGAATCGGCATCTACACGCGGCAGAAAGTAGGCCGCATCGGTATCGTAGACGACGCGGCCCAGAGGAGCTCCATGGTATTCAGGCTTGACTGTTTAGAATCCCCCGCCTAACGCGTCCATGCGAACGACCTGTCCGCGGACCTCGCCATCAGGATGTGCCTCTGTCAGAACATTGATGTAAGTTCGTCCGGCCCGCATGCTGTCAATGAGCCCGGAAACTGTAGTTCCCACAACGTCAGCGCTAGTCAAATTGCCTTTACTTTTTCCACCTTCGCGTTTTATGACGCCGTTGGCCGTTTCTGATGGGATCCCATCTGGAAATAGCACTGCGGCGACACCGCCGTTTTCTTGCGGGCTCCCTATATGCATGGTGATTTGGGTAACACCTGTGATTCCGTAGCACCTCACCTTGAATTTCACTAGTTCGGCATTCGATGGCCTGAAAGATCCCGTACAGGAGGCATCTGACTCAACACCGTCAATTTCACCAGTGACGACTTGGCTTCCGGAAGCATTCGCGAAGTAAAATTCCTCGGTGAGACTTGCCACATTCTCGACTGGAAGGATCTGCCCTCGCACTTCTCCACCTGGATTCTCCTCCGTATGTACGTTGAGGTATGCGGCGTCTGCGTGGAGGATGTCAATAAGTTCACTAATGGTCGTTCCTGCGAGATCACCTTGGAGATCGGTATCAGTCAAAATTCCTTGACTTACACTTTCCCCTCTCCTAATGAGTCCGTCAACCGGACCTGTGGAGTCCCCAAGTGGGAATAAAAAGGCTGCAACCTCGCCCGTTCCTTGTGCTCTCCCGAGGTGGATGTGCGCCTGGGTAACACCAATTATCCCAAAGCATTGCACTCGGTATCGCAATGTAGGTGACGCAGCATCTCCTACGACACGGAATGTCGCAAGGCATGTCGCATCTGTGTTGACGCCACCTGGCGGGACAGTCACTTGCTGCGAGCCGTTGGCCGATGCCATAAAGAAATCTCCAGATGACGGCTGAATAAAATTACTAGGTGTCGGGTTGCCACGCACACTTGATAAAATCTGAAGATTGTCTATGCCTACGCTCTCAGTGTCCGACAACTGCTCGTTCACCGTTACACGAGCAATAGCCACGTCGGACTCTATGCCGATGAAGAAGTTTGCGTCGTGCCCGTTCGTAATGAACTCCGTTGCTGGCATCGGTACTTCCGAGATCAGTTGATTCTCTGAATCAAAAAACATAATGTTGTCATCACCAACATTAGTTTCGCTGTCGACCAGCCAAAAGCCTACAGCATTCTTTGGCGGCGTTAACGTGAACTCAAATGCGTCAATAGTATCTGAAGACCAGAGAGCATTGGGGACTGAATGAGGTGCCACATTCTCATCTGAAGCTCTTAGCACAATACCTCCCCCCGGCAAGGGAGAGAAGCTGACCCCAAATTCAGTCCACTCAGTCCCAACTACCGGACCAGTGTCTACATCGTCAAAATTAATCATGGTTGTGCCAGATACCGCGGCTTGAAACGCGGCTTCCTGCTTGGCTTGGTTGACTATCCCAACAGTCGGATCGACAAATAGCGTGACCTGTGCATGCACAGGAGTTATCCATATCATTGCTTTGAGTGTAATAAGCACGACGGATGACAAAATGTATTTCATTCTCGTCCTCCTAGTTTTCGTGTGATTGCAAGAATGCTTGTGCAGCCTCGCATGTTGACCCTTAACGATCACAGATGGTCCATGAAGTCTAAAGGACACTTATATTACGCTTTAAACGGAAACATTGGAACAAGCTAGGACGGTCGACAGCGTTTCGAATAGGAGTTGTGCTATGTAGGCATCATCCGGCGAGGCACAGAAGCGACACGTGGAAAAGAAAAACGGCGAGCCATCCAGAAGATTTTACGTACTGACCATTATCACGTCTTAGAAAATGGAAGGCCCGGGCGTTTCAGTCTCTTGGATGATTAGCGACTTGAGTCACTATCTCCAGAGAAGTCGTTAGCTTCCTTTCGAACCTCTTCCTCAGATATCTTCACTAAAACTCTCTTCCTCTGCCATAGTGTGATTATGGGTGTAAGAGACATCACAATGAAAATTAGACATCCCATCCAAAAGGTGATTGTAGATGCTAGAATAGCGATAGAAGCCACTTCTGCCGTATCATCCCAACCCAACGCAGCTCCAACAATTGTCCCAAATGTAATTAACGCGGCTAAGAACAGCATGAACATGAAGAATCCCATACTGGTGAACGCCGTGTCTGAGATCACACGATTTGTGGATTTACTCCAGACTCTCGTCAGCAGTTCGATAAGCCATCCCACGAACCCACCAAAGGTCGATAAGATTGTCACGCAAGCCATAATAGCCGCCCAAAAGACAAGCGGGTTATCTATATCAAATAGATGCTTAATGCTCTCCATCTTCTCAGTCTTGCCGCGTAGCTAGGTCTGACTCAGCCTTTTCCAGACTGGCTTCCGTAATTCGACATAATAGCTATCGCATCGCCAGAGGATGGTAGTCGTTTTCGTGTTACTCCACCCACATAGGCGCTCCCGTTGCGCGCATCTAGCTGGTGGAAGTGAACCTCTGTGGTGTGCTAATTGCGTAGTCCCCTAAAACTTCAGGTACTTAAGAACCTCCGCTCTTTCCTGTTCCTTCTGAATACGAGCTCGCAGCTCTTCACGTTGTCTACTGTCCACTGCTTCTTGATCCTGTTTTACTTTACGCTCATAAACTTCGTTGGCATTTGGCAACCATTGTCTGAAATAATCAACAATCTGCTTAGCTTCGTGTGAATAAGCTTCTATGCGAGCAGTATTCCCTCTATACTCGAAATACTCTGGATCTTTTCCGAGAACAGAGGCATGTCCACCCATATTGTGCATGGCCCACACCCAATTTTCGTTAACTGAATGATTCAGCTGAATAGTTAATGTATTATCTTCCCAGTCGACACCCACTATCCTCATTG
>JAJDBL010000308.1 GCA_029261375.1 Nitrospirales bacterium | reverse complement strand
TACATACAGGTGGTCTCGTCTTGAGCGTGGGAGTCTGTGGTGTACTCGCGTTTGCAGCGCCTGTCATTGCTGCTTCACCTATTCTGACAGATCTCAATGTGGATTCTTTGACGTTGGAAGCGGGTCATGGGGTTCAGGCTGTCCCGGTTTCAGTCAGGGTCCTTGATGTGGATTCGGATTTGGATTCGACAAAGGTCAAAGCTGTTCTGCGTTTCAAAAACGGAAGCAAAGCGAAAATTCGTTTGTCCGATGATGGAATTGGTGATGATTCGATCGGCGGAGACGGCATCTACTCTGGGCGTATGAGTATTGATACGGATATCCCGCAACGGGTTCTACTGACCGTCAAGGCTAAAGACCGAGAAAGGAACAAAACAAGGATCGGTGCGGTCGTATCCGTTGTTGACACCGCGACGGCTCCTTCGCTGACGCGTGTACGCGTATCGCGAAAGGTGCTCCATGAAGCATCAGGTGTGCAGATCGTCACCCTTCGGGCAGATGCCCATGATCCCGATGGTAATCTGAAAAAAATTACGGTCCATCGACTAAAACAACCTGGCAAACGCCAACGTGTGGAGAAGCTAGGAGTTCTCAACGATGACGGGGTTCAAGGTGACGTGATCGCCAACGATGGAATCTTCACCATTCGGGTCCCGTTGGATCCGGCGACCCACGATCTCATCCCGTTGGTGGTGACGGCGAAGGACCAAGACAAACACACAGTCGCCGTGGAGCGTGATGTGTTCGTACGCAACGACACCACTCCACCGGAGCTCGAGGTGTCGGACCCGCAGTCAAATATGACTGTGTCAGCCGCATTGCAGGTCGTCAGCGGCACCGTGTTTGATGAGAACTTGCACCGTGTCCGCTGTAATGGACAGCGTGCTGCGGTTGCTGATGGCCAGTTTACGTGTCCTGCTCTCACTTTTGCTCCAGGAACGAACGAAGTGACCGTGAGTGCGGTTGATAGAGAAGGAAACCGCACGACCATCACGCCGCGGTTTCTCTTCACCGATAGCGACACAATGATTGGTATTGCCGGGAAAGTTGCCAAGGGGCCAATTCATGGAGCTCGCGTTCGCGCGTACAGTTTTGCGCTGGGCTCAAACAAGACGACATGTTCATCAAATGCGGAACTTGTTGAGGCGACAGCGTCAAAGGCGGCGATGTGCCGCTTGGCCGAAACAACAACGGATGATACTGGTCAGTACCTGGTTGCGATTCCGTCAGGACTGGACACTCCCGTGTTTATTGAGGCACGTGGTGATGATGACGCAACGTATATCGATGAGGCTACCGGACGGTCGCTGGTCTTCGCTCCAGAACAGACCTTTGGCACGTTGATTCCTCCGCCCTCTGATGTAATGACATCGGTGGCGGTAACTCCGCTTACCCACATGGCTGCCGAGTTCGTGTTTGCGGTCGCAGAGCGGGACGTGCCATCCATTTCGCGCGTCAAGCGTGCGAATGCTGAAATCTCGGCACGATATGGGCTGAGCGATATTGTCTCCCAGCTTCCTGCCGACATTTCGATGGTCGCATTTGCCGAGCCCGCGTTCTACGGGTTGACCCTGGCTGGGTTATCGCAACAGGCGCGCACGTTTGTCGATCAAGAAACTGGGCAGGAACATGCCGTGGATCCCGTCGCCGTCGCCCGCGCGCTCGCCGATGACTTTTCCGATGGTGTATTCGATGGCAAAGAGCACGATCGCGACGTCACGATAGCTGGCACCAATATTAAGATCTCATCGCACACGGCAACCCAAGATCTCGCCGCAGCGATCGTCGATTTTCAAGGCAGTCGCCAGAATGGAACGGGCCTCCGGTTGCCAGCTGAGAATCTGACGACAATTCGAACCTTCGGACAAACAGCGCCGCCGTTGTCAGGCGGTCTTCAACGTTTCTCGTCTGCTGACGAGTTCGCACTATTTTTGAACGATGTCAGGGATGATCCGTTTGCGTCAACAGGCGGTGGAAGTCCATTTTTAGGCGAGTCCGGCGCCGTCGAGACGACCAGTTCGAACCTCAGCTTCTCGACAACCACCATTCAAGAGACTGGTGTTGACGAAGGCGACATCGTCAAGACCGACGGCACTCATATCTACAGACTCAACGATTCGACCGTTCGGATTGTACGCGCTCAGCCCATTCAATTGATCGAAGAAGTCGCAACCGTCACGGTTCTTGGCGTCGGGAGAACCATGTTCATACGTGGCGGTGAGCTCATTGTGTTGTCACAGGAAGGGAGTTTTGGGTCGATTCGCACCAATGTGACGGTGATAGATATTTCCATCCCAGCAGCTCCTGAGATCGTGAAAAGCATCGCGCTAGATGGAACACTATTTGACTCGCGGCTGATTGACGGACAGCTTGTGCTGATTCTGGAAGAGTTTCTCAGCATCCCACCCGATACCGTGACCGTCGAACAACTCTTGGTCCTCTTGCCCAGGTTTGTTGCCGCAATGCCCGACGGCTCCACCGTCTCAGAACACATTGTTGATCCCACAGGCTTTTACCGACCCGTCGATCTGTCCGAGGGAGGAGGCTTGGGAGCGTATGGGGGCTCCTACACAATTGTGACCATGATTGATATGGAGAGTCCCGACGTGTTCATGGATTCGATTGCGATCTTCACGCGTCCGTCTCTTGTCTATGTATCGAACAAATCGCTGTACGTCGCGTCTTCCGTTGTCGGCAATCGCTCCGTGTTTGTCTGTTTGTGTGTGGAGTGTGGTTGTGCGCTCCCGAGCATCGACATATTGTCGTTCGAACTCCATAAAATTCGGTTTAGTCTGATCGGTCCGCTATACACGGCCAGTGGACATGTGCCTGGGCAACCGCTCGACCAATTCAGTTTCTCTGAATACGAGGGAGCCCTTCGGGTTGCTACCACTACCTTCCCCGGTCCTGATTTCGAAGCGACCAATAATCTCTATGTTCTGACAGAGGTTGCCAATCAACTGGAGATCGTCGGATCGATCGAAAACCTCGCCCCCGAAGAGCGGATACAATCGGCGCGGTTTCTGGGTGAGCGAGGGTTTCTTGTCACCTTTCCAGATGAGGGCCTTCGCATCGATCCGTTCTTTACCCTAGACCTTTCCAACGCGCTCGATCCGAAGGTGGCTGGAGAACTGAAAGTCCCAGGGTTCTCGACGTTACTCTTGCCGTTTAGTGACACGGAGATTTTGGCCTTTGGTCAAGATGCCGATACCGAGGGAAGAAACTTGGGCCTTCAGCTGTCGCTTTTCGACGTTGCCGAGTTTGACAATCCGACACTCAAACATCGTGTGACGTTTGCAGGTCCTGGCGCGACGTCCCCAGCACTTGCAAATCACAAAGCGTTTACCTATTTCCCTCAGGAACAAGTGTTGAGTGTCCCATTTGTTGAGAGTGTCCCGGAACGCCGTCATGGGGCGACTGTATACCGTGTGACAACTGGCCAAGGATTTGAACTCCTCGGAAACATCTATACAGATACGTTCTCAAAGCCATTTACTTCGCGTTTGATCTTCGATGACATGCGAAGCGTGTTTATCGACGACCACATCTATGTGCTCTGGTCGGACATCCTCAAGGTCTCGCCCATCAATGATGTCGACCGTGTGATGTCACCGATCGTTCCGACTGAAGCTCTTCACACCTTGAGAAACAACTCTGTTGTCCTCTTCGATGAACAAGGAGAGATTTTAGTCCCGCTTGTTCAAGCCAATGCCAATGCCGGTGTTAATCTTGGCGCAAGGTTCGCTCCACCGTCGCGGCCTCTCGTTGCCGCAAGTGCGAAAGTAAAGTTTAATTTCGAAACGTTGTCGGGAGTGGGAAACTATGAGACCTCGGTCCTTATGCTGTTGCGTACCGGATCCTCTGTCTCTCAAGACTTCCGGTCCCTATCGCTCGAACTATCAGCTGTGGCGGTTGAAACAGACCAGACTGGGGTCAGAGTGAGTATTCCTGCAGGTGCGGTACTTCGTGAGCTCGGGACGTTCAGCGAAACACACGGCTCTACGCGCCCGTCAACGACATTGCCGGTTGGTTCGGTCTTTACCACAGCAGGCCCGTCGATCACGTTTGACCCGAATGCGTTGCGGGATGCGTTTGCCGCTGCAGGTCTAGTACCGAGCGGGGTCGACAATATCGGCAATTTTGAATTCACCGTGGTGATGAGATCCCCGGGAAGCCGGCTTATATTAGCTCCAAGCGGAACTGAGACGTGTACGGTGAATAATCAGGCGTGCCGTGCGGTAACGCAGATCCAGGGCACGGTCACCACGGTACCATAAGGGAAACGGCAACGCTGTCGTAATCAATCGCATTGCAATGATCCGTGTGTGTGCGGTGTATGTGGGGAGCTGGTGGATAGGTTCATCCCTGTGCGACCGCAATCGAGATATCGAAAACCAAACTATTTTGTTTATTGGGCGTGTAGTGAACCCGGTCACGGAGTAGATCAACGCTCGCTTCCACGTAACTTCCTCTCACAGTCATCGTTTCTCTAACGATTACCTCGAGTACGCTTCACCGCCAGATAAAGGTGAGCGTCATAACATTTTTTTCCTTCACAGAGTTGCTACTATGCGCTGCTTGTTTGATCAACAGCGTTGCGTGGACTGGGGAGGGAAATCAAGGCTGATGCGTGTTACGGATTCTAGATTGGGAACGACTGTGAGGTTGCGAACGCTTGCATTGTTCATGGGTGTTTCGCTTATGTTGCTCAATGGATGTACTCAGTTCGGTCCGGGGCGGATTGAACTAGGGCGTGGGCATTACAATACCGTTGTCCAACAGACGGACAATGAGCAGATGCTGCTCAATCTTGTTCGGCTTCGTTATCGTGACACGCCATATTTTCTTCAGGTGGCTAGCGTG
>JAJDBL010000307.1 GCA_029261375.1 Nitrospirales bacterium | reverse complement strand
GGCGGGTCTGTGGTGTCTCCTCCAGTCGTGTCGGGTATCTCAACCACCACGCTCATCGAGCGTATACGGAAATCTAGCACTTGAGTAGCCTTGCTACAGAAGTAGTACTCCCTGCATCGGCTCTGGAGGGCTTGCTCCTGGAGTTGGATGATGCCCTCCGTGAAAACGCTCACGTTCCCACGCTGACGGGATACACCAATTCTGCCAAATCATTACTCCTGTTGCGCGCTGCCCACCGGATATCACGCGTGATGTGTATCGTGGCGAAGTCTGACTCTGACGCCGATGCCATATTTGGGGACCTTGCGTTCTTCCAATCCTTCTTAAACCTCCCGGCCTTAGGGATTCATCGGTTTCCAGATTGGGACTTGTCCCCCTATCAACCAGCGATCCCCGCAGTTGATCAGGTGGCATTTCGTATGAGGACGCTCTACCAGCTTGGCCAGTGTCGTTCAGGGATCGTGGTCGCGAGTGTCGCGAGTGTCCTACGTAGAACCCTTCCACGACAGGTCTTTTCTGACGGATGCCTCTGCATGAAACCTGGAGATTTCGTCGAGCGAGAGGCACTCGTTGAGCACTGTCTCAAGTTGGGATATCGGCACGTCTCGATCGTTCAAGATCCAGGAGAACTAAGTATTCGAGGTGGGATTCTTGATGTGTTCTCGACCGCGCATGACGAGCCGGTCAGGGTCGAGTTTCTTGGTGATACGCTCGAGTCGATCCGGAGTTTCGATCCTGAATCTCAAGTGTCGGCGCACCCACTGGAAGAAGTGATCGTTCTTCCCGCGCGCGAGCTTGTTCTTGTGAACCTTCCTGAGGAGCCTCTCCCGGTTGGCGAAGATTGGTGTGCCCCTGACCATTACTCGGAAATGAATGCTTTAACTGACTTCTGCCTTGTCCCACCACTTCTGGTACTAGACGAACCCGTAGAACTGCGCCAAACAGCCTGTGAGCTGATGGCATCAGCCCAAGACGCGTGGAGTAAGGATGCCTCATCACCCGCGGCCTGGTACCTCTCATGGGAAAGTATCAGCAATCCAATAGACGGATGCCAGGTCCTCGTGACAGAAACGATCCCTCATACTACCGACGGGTCGAGCGCCACAATTCATATGGCCTGCCGAGTCCCCGAAAGCGTCGGATTAGGAGTACAGGGGACCCCATTTGCCAAGGTCGTCAAAATTTTGGAGGACCTCCGATCCAAGGGACCTGTCGTGATTATCGCGGGCAGTACGGGCCAAGCTGATCGCCTGAGGACCCTCTTTGGAGAGTATGATCTTCCCGCTGAGTCTTGGGACGCACGGACACAGCGGGAGATGAGCATGCTGTCCGCAGGCCAACCGCTCTATCTTGCCCATGGAACAGTCTCGAGTGGGTTTTTGCTTGATGATGCCTTTGCCCTCATTCGAGAAGATGACCTCTTTGCCAAGGCGATGCACCATCGCCCACAGCGGCAATCGAAAGCGTCTCACTTTCTTCCGTCAGTCGAGGACATCCAACTCGGAGATCCCATCGTCTATGTCGAACACGGTATCGGTCGCTATGCAGGATTGCGCAGACTGACCATCAATAACACTGAGCAAGAGTTCTTCATGGTCGAGTATGCGGGGAAAGACATTGTGTACGTCCCACTCGATCGCATGAATCAAGTTCAGAAATATCAAGCCCAGGAGGGGCATTCGCCTAGGCTTGATAGTCTTCGCGGAACACGATGGAGTCAAACCAAGGCTCGTGTCAAAAAAACTATTGAAGATATGGCAGAAGAACTCCTTGAGCTCTATTCGCGACGTGAGCTTGTAGATGGGTTTGGCTATGCCCCGGACTCTGTGCTGACCCACGAGTTCGATGCGGCGTTTGAGTACGAACCTACCCCAGACCAACTCCGAGCGATTGAAGACGTGAAAAGAAGCATGGAATCAAGCCGTCCAATGGATCGCTTGGTGTGTGGAGATGTAGGGTATGGAAAAACTGAGGTCGCCATGCGCGCGGCGTTCAAAGCCGTTCTCGACAATCGTCAAGTCGCGGTGCTCGTGCCAACGACCCTCTTAGCCAACCAACATTTCACAAATTTTACCAGCCGATTTTCCCCCTTTCCTGTGCGGGTCGGCGTGGTCAGTCGATTTCAATCCCCAGCCGAAATGAAAGCCACAATCAAAGACGTGAAGGCTGGCACGATTGATATTCTGATCGGCACACACCGGCTCCTACAGAAGGATGTCGAATTTCGAGACCTGGGGCTCGCCATTATTGACGAAGAACAGTGGTTTGGAGTTCGTCACAAAGAGCGGCTGAAACAGCTGCGACACTCGGTAGATGTCCTCACCCTCACCGCGACACCCATTCCTCGAACACTTCAGCTATCAATGTCATCGCTACGAGATCTCTCGGTCATTGATACACCTCCCGCTGGCCGCCGAGCGATTAAGACGCAAGTCATCCGTCTGAGCGATCGCGTGGTGCGCGAAGCGATTCAATGGGAGCTGAATCGCGGAGGACAAGTCTACTTTGTGCACAATCGAGTGATGACCATTGACCAAGTTGGGATCTGGTTGCGGGAACTGGTTCCTGAAGCCACCATCGGGATTGCGCATGGTCAGATGGATACACGCAATCTTGAGTCCGTAATGCTCAAGTTTCTTCAAAAGGAAGTGACGGTGCTGGTCGCGTCAGCGATTATCCAATCCGGTCTCGATATTCCTAACGCGAATACCATCATTGTCAACCGGGCTGACCAGTTCGGCCTAGCCCAACTGTATCAATTACGCGGACGGGTGGGTCGCAGTGGAGAACAAGCCTACGCGTACATGCTTGTGCCCAACGAAGAAATTATTTCGGATGATGCCAAACGACGCCTTGAAGCCATCGAGGAGTTTTGCGAAATGGGCTCAGGGTTTCGTATTGCTGCACGAGACCTTGAGATTCGTGGCGCGGGGAACTTGCTCGGTAAGCAGCAATCTGGGCAGATTGAAGCGGTAGGGTTTGAGCTCTACGTTCAAATGCTCGAACAAGCCGTACGTCAGCGGCGAGGTGAAGTATTCAACGAACCCGTCGAGACTCAGATGAAACTCCCGGTTTCTGCATTCATTCCTGACGAGTATGTTTCCGATGTCTCCCAACGGCTCGCGCTCTATAAGCGCCTCTCATCAAGTACACAGGTGGGCGATCTCGCTCTGCTTCACGGAGAAATGCTAGATCGATATGGCGCGATCCCGGACCCACTTGAGTCGCTGTTTCAAGTGATGGAGATCAAGCTGTTAGCGAAAACATTGCGGCTAGAGCGCCTCGAAGTGACAAAACGAGGCATCACGTACACGTTTTGTGTAGGCGCGGCTCCGGCTCCTGAAGGGATCCCTCTCTTGCTCGACCGCTATGGGAGTTCCGTGCGGTTTCCAACTCCCCAAGCCATTGAAATTTTTGGTCAGCTTCAGACCTGGGACACGATGTTTCAAGACGTGCGGACCAGCCTCACGATACTGTTAGGACCCTCACCCTCCGTTGCGTCTACCACACCTGTTGATACCCACTAGGCTGCGCATGTTGGCGATCTGGGTCGCGTTATTCCTTCTTCTTGTTCCACTCGAGATGACTGGGGCACAGGAGTCCGTCGATACGAAGGACCGTATTGCCGCCATCGTCAATGATGATGTCATCACCCTGTCTGAGCTTCACGAGGAGAGCGCGCAGTATCTTGCCCAACTTCAGGAGCAATTCAAAGGCGAAGAGCTGGAGAAACAGACACGCCAGCTACACTATAAGTTGCTGGTGTCCATGATCGAGCAAAAATTGCAGCTTCAACAGGCTGCGGACTTACGGTTGTCGGTGAGCGATCGTGAAATCGACAACACGGTACAAGAGAAGCGAGTACGAAATGGCACCGTCTCCGACGCGGTGCCAACGCCGAAGGAACGGAAAGCAGCGCGAAAGGAACTCATACTCACGCGTCTCTATCAACAGAAAATACGAAGCACGCTCTTAGTGCCTGAGTCGAAGCTCAAGGAATATTACGACTCGCATCAAGACGAATTCATGCAACCAGCCCAGGTCAAAATTAGCCAAATCATGCTAGGCATCGAAGCGTCCGGCGGTCGTGAAAAGGCTCAGTTGCGCGCGGACCATGTGCTGAAAGAGATCGAAAGCGGGCGGCCCTTTGACGAACTTGCCAAGGACTTCTCAGATGGGGGAGAAGCCAAGAATGGAGGCAGTTTGGGGGTCCTAAAGCGTGGCAGCCTCCTGCCGAGCATCGAGGCGATGGTTGATCAGCTGAGCCAAGGAGAAACCGGCCAAATCATCGAGTCGCCCGTTGGTCTCCACATCATTCGTGTCGACGAGAAAACACCTCAGGGCCTACGGACATTCGAAGAAGCAAGGGGAGCTATTGAAAGCAAATTGCTCCGAGCCCAGTCGCAGGATGTCTATAAAGAGTGGCTTAGAGATCTGCAAGATACGGCCTTTATTGAAATTCTCTTGTAGCCGAATAGCAAATTCTCCACTAATTCTCGTTTCTAAAACCGCGCGTCATCGTGATAAGCATTTCTGAGCCAACCTACAACAGGCACGAGGAAGAGTCATGGCATACGTCTATTTATTCGTTGCAATTCTTGCTGAAGTGATAGGGACAACGGCGTTAAAGGCGACCGAAGAATTCACCCGACTTGGGCCAAGTATGGTCGTTGTGGCGGGGTACGGGGTGGCGTTTTACTGCCTGAGTGTCGTGCTTAAAACCATTCCCGTTGGCATTGCCTATGCCGTGTGGTCTGGGGTGGGAATTGTGCTCATTGCGATTGCTGGCGCGGTGATGTTCAAGCAGATCCCAGATCTTCCTGCCGTCATTGGCATGTCATTGATCGTTGCAGGCGTAGCGATTATGCATCTCTTTTCCAAGACCATTGGTCATGTGTAATCGGTGTTTCACCTGAAAATCTTGATGTCTCGCAATGCTCGAAATGATACAGTTTCGCGACCACAATTCTAGCTAGACAAAGCAGTTATACCAGGCGAAGCACCGCAAGCAAATCGCTGAGTGCTGCCATCTTCTGTTTGAGCTTGCTCTGAAGCTCCGCAATTGCCGCGCTCTCGACAGCCTCCTGGTCGGTTGCAGCAGGGACCGCACGTCCCAAACGCGCAATCTCTTCAAATTCTTTCTCGACTTTTCCGGGCACAATCCGATTAATTGCGACCAACTGAAGGAGTGCATCACGACTCTCCTCTAGATGGGAATGGACTTCCTCGTGGGAGAGAAAGTCCGCTGGCATCGTCCCAAGTCGGTGATCAAGATAGCGGCTAGAAAGCACGTAGAATCGAAGGAAAGCTTGTGTTACCTGAATATAGGGTGAATCAGTGGATTTCATTTGAGAATTCCTCTCATTTCCGACTCAGGTCCCCACTTTGGAAGAGGGGGCTAGGGGGATTTCCTCATTCGTTGACGTCTTGAAACAGAATAGTAGCGTGAAACAAGTGCGGCAGGGGAGGGATAGTCTATTTGTCTTGATACAGAATGGTGTTTGGCCTGAACGCGGCCCAAGAAAACCAGAAATGATCACCGTGAACAATCGGAGTGAGTTTCTGGCCTTTTAACGGACCGGCGACGGCATGTCCGAGAATATTCCACGTACTCTTTGTGTCTCTGTCAGTGATCGTATTGCGTTCACGTTGAAACGTAAGTGTTTGCGCTCCTAGCTTCGCATCAAACACACCCGTCGCTCCGACATCTCTCGCCTCAGCAATCCTAGAAGCTCCAAGCGCGCTATTGGTTCCTGCCGTATGAAGTACGACCAATGAACGTCCTGATTGCGAATCATGGATGACGCCGTGCTCCGCGAGAAAGCTGACGGGATACGCAACATCAATATCATCCAGCGAAACGCTCACCACACGGGCCATGGCAGGCAGACGATCATCGAGATTGCCACGGAACATAAACGGCTTGTTGCCGAGGGCATCATAGCCCTTGTAAGGATTATTGCCGTAGGCGCGTGACATGCCAGTGTCACGTGAGAGAACCTGGCCCTTAGGATACGCCTCGCGAAATTCAGCGAAACTCACAAGGCTGGCGGGGAGGAACGTAAGGTGCGCGCCAGCTTTCTGTCCAACGACGCCTTCGCCAGTAAATTGCTGCCACAGACTTTCCGTCGTCCGGTCGTACATGATCAGATCCGAATAGCGTAGCAGGCCGGAAGTCCCAAATTCATGGGTTTGACCATCAAAGCGGCGGTCGAACGCAATGGCAGAATTACACAAGGGGCAAAACGTCACGATGACCGGGACGCCTCCAACCGTGTCGTTCACGATCTCATGCCAGGTGAGAATCTGAATCGGATACGCACGGGCATCACCGTTGATGTCCAAGACGACGACAGGCTCAGTGTTGTCGAAGTACTGCGTTGCCATATCCAGAGAGATGAACGTAGGTTTGTCGATCGAGCGGATGCCATCGCGCGGTGGTCCGCCCGACAAAATCTCTCCGTAGGGAATCGTGTGGCGTGTCCAATCGGTCTTCCAGTCTGAAGTCATCCGTTTGAGGCGGCCAGAGCGATCGTCTTCTGTAAACATGGGTTTCGCGCCGCTGGCTACGAGCTGTATGGTGGCCTCACGCATGGGGATGGCATTGTTGCCTTCGTCAGTTGCAGTAGCAACAGTAATAAAGATGGCTAAAATAAGCATAGTGATGATGACACACCATACAGGCACGTATTGTAGCCTGGCCGGCGCGAAACCAATAACACCACCACGTCGATG
>JAJDBL010000306.1 GCA_029261375.1 Nitrospirales bacterium | reverse complement strand
GTGAGTCTACTTAGGAATGGTCAGGAGAATGACCGTGGGGAAGGAGCCAAGGGGCGAACCCCATTGACTACTGAAGGCTAACTTTCTGCGAGAGGTATCCCCGTTCGATGAGGCAGATGATGTTGCTGAGTGACTCAGGCGTTTCCGAACTGTTCTCACCCAGCGTTCCTGGAAATTGAATGCCATATTGGTTTCCGTTGCGTCGTCGAACGATGCCATGAAGTTTCACTACCTCCGTCCCACACTGTAATGAAACGTCCATTTCAGAGCCAGGCCAGACGTCGGGCGCGCCAGCGGGAAGCTCAACGAGGGCTCCAACCTCACTCAGATCGAGAGGTCGAACCGCCCACCCTTCTCCATCCACCGACACATTGATGCTCAACCCACTCGAACGCCACAGCGAAAAGCGAAACGCCGACCGCCGGTCAGGAGTATTCGGGTTCAACCCGGCCACGAAACTCATGAGATCGTATAAGTCAGACGCGGCCACCGTGACTTTCCGATCTGCATTGTGACAGTCAACAAACGTGATCTCTTCCTCACCCGGTATCACGGATACCTGCCCCACGGTGATTTCATTCATGACATCCATCGTCTATCGACCTCGCATAGCGTTTGAGTTCCTGCCGAACCGACAACACTCCATGTCTCCTTGTCGGTTAGCTGACCGAAAACTTGAGAGGCATACGCTGTCTCCCAGCTCAGTACTCAGCCAGGTTGCTCGCGATGGCGTTGTGACCTAGAACACCAAATACCCGAACGTCGACTCAAGATCTGTGAGAAACAACCGATAACAAAATACAAGAGGGACACCAAGAAGGAGGAACGTATGCATATTCTGCCTCGCCTATATGGATCAACTACCGTACTCGACTGCCAGGGATCGTTTGACGCTGGCGCGGGCCGAGTACTTCACGCGTGCGTTCACACGGCTATAAGCGACGGCTGCGAGCACCTGGTGTTCAATCTTGCAGAAATGAATTTCTCGGATAGCATGACGATAGGCCTTATGCTTCTGATCCATCGAGACTTCGAAACATTCAGACACAAGGTGAGCCTACTCCAACCGCAACGGCTCACGAAGAATGCGCTGGAAAGCTGCAATCTTCAATCAATAATCAGAATCTACGAGACCGAAGCCGAAGCACTGGCCCATTCGCTCGTCCCAGCGTAACATCAAGCAGCATCTGTTCAGCGTAGTGTTGCCTCCCAGGCACGTGTCGCTGAACTACCTACGGAACACAGCACGATATGACTCCTTTCAATTACAAGTAATTGCTATTCTGCTTCCTCCAGCATACGAATCACCTCACGCACTTCCACCCAGGCAATACATCAAACCACAGTGATGCGAAGGGAGCTATTGCTGCCTATTGGTGTCAACCCTAACGATATCGACCGCTTGGAATCTTCTTCGTACCTCGTCGATCCAGATTATGTCCGATACCTTCGGATAGTTCCGCGGCCTACGCAAAAATCCCCCTGACAGATTCCGCGACACACACTCAAGCTTCCATGAACGTAGAATGGGAGAGGAAAAAGTCAGTGAATCGTAAAAATCGTCTTATGGTATCCTACGTCTGATTTTATTCCATATCCTAACTTCAAACATTTTGGAGAGCCATGAACACACCAGAGTTGATGAATACTGGTAATCTGGAAAACGGAAAAAGCATTGAATCTCTGAAAAAAGCGTTCAATTTTCATCGGAAATACACCCTTGCTAAAACCAAGTTGGGGGCGACCCAGCTGGACCTTTACACAAGCATGGCACTGGTCGTTCGCGACCAGCTGGTGGAGAAGTGGCACGAGACGAAGAAATCCCAATATGATGGGGACGCCAAACGGATCAATTACCTGTCAATGGAATATCTTGTGGGCCGGGTGTTGACCCAGAACCTGGTCAACCTCGATTTAAAAGATACAATCGAAAGCGCTGTGAGGGAACTTGGGTACGATCTGGAGGAATTGGAAGAAACAGAAATCGAAGCCGGATTGGGCAATGGTGGTTTGGGACGGCTGGCGTCGTGTTTCCTGGAATCGATGGCGACATTAGACCTTCCTGCCAACGGGTATGGGATGCGCTACGAATTCGGGATCTTTCATCAGCATTTTCAGGATGGGTACCAGGTGGAAGATGCGGATAATTGGCTTCGGTGTGGCAATCCCTGGGAAATTCCCCGACCGGAGCATCTTCACCCTATCAGGTTTTACGGCCGCGTCAAACACACCGCACATCCCGATGGTACCGAAACCTATGATTGGGTCGATACGCACGATAACGTCATGGCCATGGCCTACGATATTCTCATTCCCGGGTATCAGAGCCAAACCGTGAACAGCCTGCGTCTTTGGAGCGCCCGCTCCACCGAGGAGTTTGACTTTCAGCATTTCAATGCGGGCGACTACATACAAGCCGTCAGCGAAAAGCAGAACAATGAAACCATCTCAAAGGTGCTTTACCCTAATGACAAGTCGATCCAGGGAAGAGAACTGAGGTTGAAACAGGAGTATTTCTTTGTGTCCGCTTCTCTGCAGGATATTGTCGCACGTTACAAATACGATCACTCCGGTTTCGATGATTTCCCCGATAAAGTGGCCATTCAAATGAACGATACGCACCCCTCCCTGGCGGTTCCGGAACTGATGAGGATTTTTGTCGACGTCGAAGGGATGCCATGGGAGAAGGCCTGGGATATCACGGTTCGGACCATGGGATACACCAACCATACCGTGTTGCCCGAGGCTCTGGAAAAGTGGTCGGTGGAACTCTTGGGTCATGTATTGCCGCGGCATCTGCAGATCATCTTTGAAATCAACCACCGATTTTTGAAGCAGGTGGCCCGGCGATTTCCGAATGAGCCCGATCGTCTGGAGCGCATGTCCATCATTGAAGAAGGGCCAGAGAGAT
>JAJDBL010000305.1 GCA_029261375.1 Nitrospirales bacterium | reverse complement strand
ACGCTCCACACGGTCGCTGAGGCCCAAAAAGCAGGAGGCACCGCCGCGTTCATCGATGCAGAGCATGCGTTAGATCTTAGTTATGCCAGGGTCTTGGGTGTCCAAACGGATGATCTTCTCCTCTCCCAGCCCGATGCAGGTGAGCAAGCGCTTGATATTACGGAGATGCTAGTTCGAAGTGGTGCTGTCGATGTGATTGTCATTGATTCCGTGGCGGCGCTGGTTCCGCGCTCAGAGATTGAAGGTGAGATGGGCGACGCGCAGATGGGTGCGCAGGCTCGCTTGATGTCACAGGCGCTCAGAAAACTGACTGGTGCAATCTCGAAGTCCCACACCACAGTCATCTTCATCAACCAGATTCGCATGAAAATTGGGGTGATGTTTGGAAGTCCTGAAACCACCACCGGCGGCAATGCGCTCAAGTTCTACACGTCGGTTCGTTTGGATATTCGCCGTATAGAAACGATCAAAGAAGGACAAGCCGTCATGGGAAACCGTGTCCGAGTAAAGGTCGTGAAGAATAAAATGGCTCCTCCTTTCCGGCAGGCTGAGTTTGATGTTTTGTTTAACCAGGGCATTTCAAAAGTTGGTGAATTGATTGATTTGGGTGTAGAAAGACGCATTGTCGACCGAAGCGGAGCCTGGTACTCATACAAAGGCGAGCGTATTGGGCAGGGAAGAGACGCGGCGCGAGAATTTCTTAAGGCCCATCCTGATTTTGCCTCAGAAATCGAGAAAAGTATTCGCGAGGCTGCGTCGACTCCGGCCAAATGACGCACCCGGTCAGTGCTCCGCACAGAGCGAGCGATAAATCTCAACGCAACTCCAACTCTTGTCTGTAGTATTTACTAGCCAACCGCTGAAAGCTAAATTATGACCTCCTCCGAACTTCGCGCTCAGTTCCTGCACTACTTTTCCGAGCGAAATCACACGATCGTTCCGAGTGCCTCGCTCATCCCGCAAGCAGATCCTACCTTGTTGTTTACCAACGCGGGTATGGTGCCATTCAAGAGTGTCTTTCTTGGCGAGGAGCAGCGTGGATACACCAGGGCTGTTTCTTCCCAAAGGTGCATTCGTGCTGGGGGCAAACACAACGACCTCGAGCAGGTCGGTTTGACCGGACGACACCATACGTTTTTCGAAATGCTTGGGAATTTCTCTTTTGGTGATTACTTTAAATCCGATGCTATCGCCTATGGTTGGGAGTTTCTCACTCAGCATGTGGGGCTTCCCAGGGACAAGCTCTTCGTCTCTGTCTTTCGTGAGGACGACGACGCATATGATATCTGGCATCGTAAGATTGGGCTTGACCCGTCGCGAATCTCTCGATTGGACGAAAAAGATAATTTCTGGCAGATGGCGGATACCGGTCCGTGTGGACCGTGTTCAGAAATCCATCTTGACCAGGGTTTGGCCTTGAGTTGTGGGAAACCAAACTGTGCGGTTGGCTGTTCCTGCGACCGCTATCTCGAGGTCTGGAATCTTGTCTTCATGCAGTACGATCGTGACGATAATGGAGCACTCCACCCGCTTCCAGCGCCCAGCATCGATACGGGGATGGGATTAGAGCGTCTTGCAGCGGTCTCGCAAGGTACCAGCAATAACTACGCGACCGATGTGTTTCGTGATTCGCTTGCGGCCATAGGAGATCGCGCCTCCCTACCGTATGGTGAGGGTCTCAAAACTGATCGATCCATGCAGGTCATCGCCGATCATCTCCGTGCGATTGCGTTTCTCGTTACGGATGGAATCTTACCCTCGAACGAGGGGAGAGGATATGTCCTTCGGCGCATCCTGAGGCGTGCCGCGCGCCATGGCCGCCTTCTCGGTATTCAGGAACCTTTTCTGCACGCACTTATTCCGACGATTGTTCAGTCCATGGGTGGACCTTACCCTGAACTTCACTCATCGAGCGACATTATCGTGAAAACCACACGAGTGGAAGAGGAACGTTTTATCACGACGCTTGATGAAGGCATGCGGCTTTTAGATCCAATTATTGAGTCTGTCCTGTCAAAAGGAGAGACTGTTATTCCAGGGGAAATCATATTCAAGCTATACGATACGTACGGCTTTCCTCTTGATCTGATTGTCGATGTCGCGACCGATAGCAACCTGAGGGTCGACGAGGAAGGGTTCCGCGCTCACCTCGATCTGCAACGAAAGCGTGCGAGAGAAGCGGGTGGTTTTGGAAAAGCCACAGTCAAGCCGGTATACGGGGATGTTAGCGCAAAGCTGGGAGTGTTGACGCCTCTGGGTTCGGTGGATCACAGCTGTTTGGACGCATCCGAGACCGTGGTGGCGTTGATCAAGGATGGTCAGGCTGTTGATGAAGCCGAGGTCGGAGATTCTGTTGAGGTCGTGCTCAACCAGACGCCGTTCTATGCGGAAGGTGGGGGGCAGGTCGGCGATCAAGGCGTCATCCGAGCGTCAGGGGGTGTCGTAGAGGTTTCCAATACGTGGCGCCCTGTATCGTCGTTGAGTGTACACCAGGGTCTCGTCTCTCATGGTGGGATTCGCGTCAATGACGCAGTGCAGGCGACGGTGAATAGGTCGAGGCGTTTCGATTCGATGCGAAACCACACCGCAACTCACCTTCTCCATGCGGCGTTGCGCGAGATCCTTGGGACCCATGCGAAACAGCTTGGGTCCCTCGTCGCGCCAGACAGGCTGCGTTTTGATTTTTCGCATACGGCATCATTGACGGGAAGTGAGCGTGATGACGTGGAACGTCTGGTGAATGAGTGGATTCGTGAGAACATTGTGGTGCACCCACAGGAGATGAGTAAAGATGAGGCTCTTGCTCGTGGGGCCTTGGCCTTTTTTGGAGATAAGTACGGTGAAACAGTCCGGATGGTCGAAATAGGCAACGCCAGCAAGGAATTGTGCGGCGGGACTCATTGCCAACGTACAGGCGATATTGGCGCATTTCGGCTTATCAATGAAACGGGTATTGCTGCAGGCGTGCGCCGGGTCGAAGCCGTGACGGGACAGGGCGCAGACGATTATGCCAAGGCACGGGAACAGGAACTTCGCGAGCTCGCGTCAATCCTAAAAACCACACCAGCGGATTTGATCTCGAAAGCCAAGAAAACTCTTACGCTCGTCAAAGAGAAAGACGAGCTCGTTGAGACGCTGAGGCAGCGACTGTCGTCGTCACAGACCCAATCCGAATCTGCGCGAATTCGCATGATAGGAACAGTTCAGGTGTGTTCCCAGAACGTTGACAAAGCGAGTCCTGAAGATCTGCGAACCATCTCGGATTCCCACCTCGCAAAACTGAAATCCGGAATCGTTGCCCTTGGCTCCACCGATGATGGCGCTGTGGCCCTCTTAGTGCGTGTATCCAAAGATCTCATACCGACCTTCCATGCGGGGAACTTCGTCAAAGCGCTGGCGCCGGCTATTGATGGCCGCGGCGGAGGAAAACCAGAAATGGCTCAAGCTGGTGGAAAAAATCCCGATAAGCTTGATTGGGTCTTGAGTGAGGAACTTGACCGTATGGTCCAGGAAGTCATCGGAAACGACGCGTGACCGGCCTGGGTTGGCAACAATGAAGCGGTTGTTAGGCCTAGACCATGGGGAAAAGCGAATTGGCGTTGCCGTAAGCGATGAACTGGGCTTCATGGCGCATCCAGTTGAAACCTATCACCGACGCTCACGTGCAGAAGATATGGAACATATCAAACATTTGGTTCATACTTATGATGTCGAGGCCATCGCGGTTGGACTTCCGAAGCATATGAACGGGGATCTTGGAATCTCCGCGAAACGGGTCACGAAGTTCATCGATCAACTCTCCTCAGCGCTCGATATTCAGATTGTGCCCTGGGACGAGCGGCTCACAACGGTGATGGCGGAACGTATACTTCAGCAGACCACGCGCAGCCGTAGAAAACGTACCGAAGTGGTCGATCAAGTGGCATCCGTGCTTATTCTTCAGAGTTATCTAGACAGCCTTCGTTCCGCACATGGCGGTGAGGTGATCGATGACTAGATGGAGCGTTGTCCTGGCACTGATTCTGTGTTCGACTTTAGCGCTGTACACGGTACGGGTGCTGTACCTGCCAGTGCAGGGCGATCAAGAAGTGGTCGTTCATAAAATCATCACGGTGGAGGAAGGCGCCAACTTTGGTCAGGTGGCGCGTCAGATTGCGGAGGCCGGCTTCATTACTGAGCCCACCGCATTCGTGATGTTGGGAAAGCTGGTGGGCATTGAAGAGCAGATTCATCCTGGGAGATATGACCTGAATACCGGAATGGCTCCGTCTACCATTCTCGATGTGCTCGCGAAGGGCCAAACCATGCCGTACTGGGTCACCATCCCAGAAGGGTATTCGATGTCCCAGATTGGAGAGGTTCTTGAGAATGTCGGCATCACGAGCGCCGAACGCTTCGTGACGGCAGCACAAGATCAAGATGTGATCCGTACGCTCGGCATCGAAGCCGAGACGCTCGAGGGTTTTCTCTTTCCCGATACATATCGGTTCCATCATGGCACCTCACCGCGCGAGATCATTCAAGTGATGGTCGGTCAGTTCAAGCAACGGTATACCCCCGACATAGAGAAGCAAGCGAGTGAACGTGGGCTCACTGCCCTTGAAGTGTTAACTCTGGCATCGATGATCGAAAAGGAGACCGGAGCGGGCGAGGAACGAGAGCTGATCTCTGCGGTGTTTCACAATCGACTCAAGCGCGGCATGCTCCTGCAAAGCGACCCTACAGTGATCTATGCGCTGCCTGCTTTTGATGGAAATCTTCGAAAACCTGATCTCAGGTATGCGTCGCCGTACAATACCTACCGTGTTCGTGGACTTCCTCCAGGGCCGATTGCGAACCCTGGTTGGGATTCAATCATGGCCGCGCTTCATCCGGCGTCGGTCCCGTACCTCTATTTTGTCTCAAAAAACAACGGCTTTCACCACTTTTCCAGCACATTAGCTGAGCACTCACGGGCGGTGTACCAATACCAAAAGAGGCCAAACCGTCGCACGTCCTGACGAGGTGCTCGAACGGCTGGGCATCGTCCTTCCTGCTCCGCCGTCACCACTAGCCACTTATGTCCCCGCCGTTTTAGCTGGGAATCTCTTATTCCTCAGCGGAATTTTGCCGCTTCGTGAAGGCAAGTTAGTCTTTGAAGGCAAATGTGGTGAAGAGGTCTCAGTTGAACAGGGATACGAAGCCGCAAAGCTGGCGGCGATTCTGGCATTAGCCTCGATCAAAAATCAGTTGGGAAGCCTCGACAATGTCGCAAGAATTGTTAGGATGTCTGGCCATGTTGCCTCGGCATCAGGCTTTACCCAGCAGCCTCATGTGGTCAACGGAGCCTCTGATTTTCTCGTGGAAGTCTTCGGAGACGTCGGGCGTCACGCACGCCTCGCCCTCGGTGCAGCGGAACTTCCGCTCAACGCGCCGATAGAACTCGAGCTTATTGTCCAGGCCATATAACGCGGGGTCTCGCAATCTAGGGCGGATGTTTTCCTGAACTCTGTGACGCGTCCTCATCGCATAGCAGTATCTTCCGGTTCCTGCTAAGTTCCCTGGATGCCAAAATATGATGGACATCTTCCTCTCTGGGAAATCCGTAAGCGACTGAAGCGTCGCATCAAGATCTTTTACGGGTATATCGAGCAGAGCATCACCTATGGGCTTGATCATCTTTTTGAAGATCGTGTGGATGAATATTTGCGATATGAGTCCAAGGTCGAAGATATCCTTCGTGTCGTCTCGGTCATTGTGGACGAACTTGAAGGGCCCAATAATCTGGCAGGATTGCGACGTCTTGAGGGGCGCTTAGATTATATTGAAGATCAGTTTGACGACCTGGATGCCGAAATACGAGGCCGGCGTCGGAGGCGCCGGCGAAAGCCATCTCTCTTTGATTTCTTTCAGAAGGCCGCAGGCGGATCGGGTGGAGATCCGAGCGAGGCGCGCAGCGAGATCAACTCGTTGTCAGAGGCCTTTGAGGTTCTGGGTCTTCCGCCGGGAACAACCCAACGTGAGATTACGACAACCTTCAGAAATAAGATTAGGGATCTTCACCCTGACGCTCGAGGTGGTGATCGAAGCCAAGAGCCGCTACTCCGAAAAATGATAGCAGCATATCAATACTTGAAGGCAGATTTTAAGGCGCATCCGGCAACCTTCGATTGACGGCGGCAGGGCTGTTCAAAAGGCACGCCAGCTTCGTTCTCGCTTCGCGCAGTTCGGCTGAACGTACGGTAGTACGATTCGCCTCCGTTGCTCGCTTCGGCCTTCCCTTCGACGAGACTCAGGGCAGGACTGGAAGAGCCTTTTGAACAGCCTCTAATTTCCTGCGCCGCGAAAATTCCAAAAGCTATGACTTCTTCAATCCGCTTTCTTCCTAAATTATTTCACTCCAATACTGCACAAACAGCGTTTCTCTGGGTTGGTATTCTTTATTTTGCCGAAGGGTTTCCCTTTGGTTTGTTCTTCGACGCTATGCCGGTGTATTTCCGGCTTCACGGTGTCAGTCTGCACGAAATTGGTTTGATGAGTGCAGCGGGGTTAGCCTGGACGTTTAAAGTGTTCTGGGCACCGGCGGTTGACGCCATTGGGCAACGTCGGTCGTGGATCGTCTCATGTCAGTGTTTGTTGGCGTTGTGTACGGCGGCCTTCATTACGGTTCATCCGGACACATCGATGCCGGCGATTTGGACACTTCTCGTCATACTGGCTGTGCTCTCTGCGACGCAGGACATTGCGATTGACGCGTACACGATCGAGCTGCTTGACGAAAAACAGCTTGGCGTTGCCAATGGAATACGTGTGGCCGCGTATCGCGTCGCGCTCATCGGCTCGGGTGGGTTGTTCCTCGTTGTTGCCGGGAAGACTGGATGGAACTGGGCGTTTCTTGGAACGGCTCTGCTCATCGGAGTCTATGCCGTCGTGTGTACTCGAGCGCCCACGCCGCAATTTACGCGACGACAAGTGAATACCGTTGCAGACGCTGTCATGACACCATTTCGCCAGCTGTCTACCATGCCAGGTTTTGTTTTCGTCGTGCTGTTTATCTTGGCGTTTAAACTTGGCGATATGGCGATGGGGCCTATGGTCAAACCGTTTTGGGTCGACCGAGACTTTACGCCAGTTCAGATCGGTTTGGTTCCAGGAACTGTCGGCGTCGTGTGCACGATCGCGGGCGCCATGATCGGCGGTGTCTACACCAGTCGTTGGGGAATACTCACAGCCTTATGGGTGTTTGGGCTCATGCAGGCCGTATCGAATCTTGTGTATGCAGGTGTTGCGACGATGC
>JAJDBL010000304.1 GCA_029261375.1 Nitrospirales bacterium | reverse complement strand
AGGTCTGACGGCCACCATCCTTCCTGTGGTTTCACCACTGCAGCGTGCGTCACCCCAGATTCAAACCACACATCGAGAATGTCCGCCGTCCGCTCCCAGGCTGATTGGCCACACTCGACGTTGGGACAGGTACCCAACATGCCCTCCGGAAAGACGTCCGTGATCTGATCGCTAAACCACACTCCCGCCCCTTTGGATGAAACCACATCGGCCAGGTGATTGATCTGCTCGGCAGTCATCACCGTTTCATCGCAGCCGCGACAACGCACTGCTGGAATTGGGACACCCCACACACGTTGGCGGGACAGACACCAATCCGGTCTCGCCTCTATCGTTCCCCTCATTCGGTCTTGTCCCCATGCCGGGATCCAGGTGACCTGTCGAACCTCTTCAAGCGCTTTCGACCGAAGGTCCTGTCGCTCCATCGACACAAACCACTGCTCTGTTGCCCGAAAAATGAGGGGACGCTTACACCGCCAACAATGAGGATAGGAATGATCGATTGAAGACACATGCACTAAGGTTCCGCGTTCCTTGAGCGCTGCGATGATCTTTTCGTTTGCGTCCAACACACGCTCAGTGGCAATAAAACTCACGTTGTCAGGAATCTCTGCCGTAAATCGGCCGCGATGATCGACCGGAGCCCACGGCTCTAGCTGATACTGCTTGCCCACCTCATAGTCTTCTTGCCCATGCCCTGGAGCGGTATGGACACACCCCGTCCCCTGTTCTACCGTCACGTGCCGACCGAGGATCACGACCGATGACTTGCCAGGTCCACGCTCTTCATTCACATTCGTCTGAAACGGATGTCGACAGACCAGCCCTTCAAACTCCTTACCCTTTAACGTGGTGGTCCCGACCAGGTCTGCCCGCTGCAATGCTTTCGAGACGAGCGGCAAGCAGTCTTTGGCAATCACCCACGATTCCTCGTCACCCACATCGACCATGGTGTACTCAAAATCTGGATGGAGACAGACGGCTTGATTGGCAACAAGTGTCCACGGCGTCGTCGTCCAGATGACAAACGACACCTGTCGTTGGCCCACGGTGGAACGAAGCCAACCCGGGACATCGATTAATCGAAACTTCACGTAAATCGATGGAGAGACATGGTCATCATATTCGACCTCGGCTTCCGCCAATGCCGTTTCACAGGAACTGCACCAGAAGACCGGCTTCTTCCCGCGATAGACCATGCCGCGTTCTACAAACTTGGCCAATTCCCGCAAGATAGATGCTTCGTACCCAGGGGTCATCGTCAGGTATGGATGCGTCCAATCCCCCCATACGCCGAGCCGCTTGAACTCATCGCGCTGAATATCGACAAACTTCTGTGCATAGTCACGGCACAGGTCACGGATTTGTTGATTTGAAAGTTCTTTGCGTTTCCCGCCTAAGTTTTTCAACACCTGGTGTTCAATAGGTAGCCCATGACAATCCCACCCTGGAACAAATGGGACATCGTATCCTTGCATCGTCTTTGCTTTGACGATCATGTCCTTGAGCACCTTGTTGACTGCATGGCCAAGATGAATATGGCCATTGGCATAGGGAGGTCCATCATGCAACACGTACAAGGGACGTCCCTTCACCGCTGAACGAAGTTTCTCGTACCGTCCCTCTTCCTCCCATTGAGCCAACATCTCCGGCTCACGAACGGGAAGATTCCCCTTCATAGGAAACGAAGTCGTCGGAAGATTAAGAGTAGATTTATAGTCCATGAAATTTCGAGAACGTGAAGGCGAGAGAAATCAAGAACAGCAGGATGATCAAACAGGTCGTCCAGCGAGGCCGCAGCAAGCTCGGGGGCGAATCGTACTACGGTACGTTGAGCCGAGAAGCGACGCGAGAACGAAGCTGGCAGCCTGCTTCATCATCCTGAAACGGACATCATGCGTTGGAGGGCGTGCCCCGCCCACAACTTATCCTCGGCGGGAACGGTGATGCGATTCACCACATGTCCATCAACCAGGTTTTCTAGAGACCAAAGCAAATGAATAGGGTCGATCCGATACATGGTGGAGCATTGGCACACGGTGGGTGAGAGAAAGAAGACCTTCTTGTCCGGCTGTAATCTCTTGAGCCGGTTCACCAGGTTCAATTCCGTTCCGACCACCCACGCCGTTCCTGGCGCAGCCGCGCTCACCGTATTGATGATCAGTTCTGTCGAGCCAACAAGGTCTGCCTGCTCAACCACCCCTTCGCAACATTCAGGATGCACGATGACTTGGATACCTGGATAGCTGGATCGAAACGCACGTACATGCTCCGGACGGAACATCTGGTGAACACTGCAGAATCCTTTCCACAACAGCACCGTTGCTTGGCGGATTGCCTCAGGCGTATGTCCACCATTCGGCAGAAACGGATCCCACACCAACAGATCGCTCTCTTGTAATCCCATCGTCTTCGCGGTATAGCGCCCAAGATGTTCGTCCGGAAAGAATAGGATCTTCTCCCGACGTTCAAACGCCCACTGAAAGACAGCCTTTGCGTTTGACGACGTACACGTAATCCCACCATGAAGACCACAGAAGGCTTTGAGGTCTGCTGCCGAGTTCACGTACACCACCGGCATCACAACTTCTTCCGCAGGCAAGATAGCCAAGAGCGACTCCCACACCATCTCAACGTGCCCTAGATCGGCCATGTCGGCCATCGAACAGCCAGCGGCTAAATCAGGGAGAATGACGACTTGATCAGAA
>JAJDBL010000303.1 GCA_029261375.1 Nitrospirales bacterium | reverse complement strand
ATGAATGCTCTGCGTCGCGAGTGTTGGCTCGGAGTAGTTTATCGTTCGTGCCGGCGTGGCGGCGTGAGCCACCTTCAGGAGGCTGTGTATTCTCATACGTTCTCCGGCTTCAGGTAGGAGCGTTCTCCGAGGCAACGCGTTCCGACGTATTGAGGCCGTTGGAGTGACGATGGCGATAGATTCTAGGGCAATCGGCGCTTGTGCAACCTGTGGAACCAGCGGTGCATCACTCAGGATTTTGGATGGCGTAGGCTGCCGATCTGCGGTCATCATCGCCGGGGTGTGTTCCCCGAGTGTGAGGAGCTCGATGTGCATGGCCGGGAGGACGTGATCGTCGCTTGCGTTGCTCATCACAATAATAGTGACCGTCCCCACGAGGAGCGCGTGTAAGAGCACTGACATCGCAATCGGGAAAGACCGCAGTCGTAAGGGAATGAGTTTCATGCTGAGGAAGCGTCAGGTGCTATCTCGTTGCCTTTCTTAGTAAACTCCGCACTCGTTCATCCGTTCCTCCACCGTCTAGATACCGCTGATATTGACTCAATGCTCTGTCAGGATCTTTGCGGTAGAACTCGTAGAACACGCCGAGATTGTAGTGGGCTTCGATGAGTGATGGGTTCAACGAAAGTGCAACCTCATATTCCTTCTCGGCCTCGTCGAGTTGGTCTTGATTGGCGAGTAACACCCCGAGATTGAGATGGGCCTCTGCGTGTGTGGCATCAAGCCGGATGACCTCACGAAAATGTTGTGTGGCTTTCTCCTTTGTTCCTTGCGCTTGGTGAAGGTACCCAAGGGCATAGTGCGCGTCGAGGGAATCGTTGTCGACCCGAAGCGCGTGGGCATAGGCGTTGATGGCAGGCTCGGCGAGGTTCTCTTTCTCTTCCAAACGGGCAAGAGCTAACCAGGCGTCGATATGAGTGCCATTTATTGAGGTAAGTTGATGCAACAGTGTGCGTGCTCTCTCTCGGTCACCTTCTCTGTCGAGTAGGGTGGCGAGGTTGAGTGCCGCCTGTTGCTCCTCAGGCACGAGGGCCAAGACCTTCTCATATGCGGAGATCGCACGCTCGACATCATCGGTCTGATCGTACAAGAGCGCGAGAGCCAGGTGAGCATCTGAGTAGTTGGGATATACGGTAAGGGCTCGATTGAGCACTGCTTCCGCTTGCGGGTAACTCTTTTCGTGCTGATACACCAACCCAAGATCGAGCATCGCACGGGCGAAATTGGGATGTAGGTCAATGGCCTTTTGTAGATGTGTTTGGGCAGACTGAGGGTTATTGAGTCCGTTGAAATAGACGACGCCAAGCAGATGGTGTGCTTCGGCAAACCGTGGAAAAATTGTCACTGCGGATGTGAGTGCGGTCGCCGCTTCTGGATACTGATGTGTTTGAATGAGTGCCAGTGCCTGATTGTAGAGCGGTTGTGCGTCATCGGCGTTGACCGGAGTCGTGAGCCAAAGGCATAGCAAGGCAGCACCCAAGAGTCTGATCGCGTAGGAGCGCATGACGATCAGGTGACGAGATTCAATCAATGACCTCGTTCAGTGAGAAGCGAATCGGGATATCGATTGTGACAGCAATGGGAACTTCTCCATCTTTCACAGGCACAAATGTCCATTCATCGACGGTGTGTTTTGCGCTTTCGTCGAGGATGGAGTGTCCTGACCCATCCCGAATGTGTGTGGAGGCGACCGTGCCGTTTTCATGGATCGTGACCCGTAAAACTACGACGCCTTCCCACCCCTGTTGGCGTGCAATACGTGGGTAGGGTGGACGCTCCGCTTTCGCCGGAAGAATAGCTGATCGAACTCCCAGCGTATCAGCGATCGCGTCACGGATCACTCGAGTTCCCGCGAGATGCCTTCTAGGCTTGTCTAGAACCGGGAGCAATATCATCTCTTGTGTCGGGAGCAAATCAACGGTCTTTGTATTTGGGGCGGGGAATGCAATGTTTCGTTCTTCTTCAAGCACAAACGTGCTAGGGACCTTGATTGCGTCGAGGGTTTCGATCTCTCCGTCGAACGCGCTGAGTTGAGTCTGGAAGAGTGCGGGGACGAGGAGCATGCCGGTCATCGCACAGCAGAGTGTCCAGGGATGCATGATTCTGAGTCGCTATAGGGTTTCGTTCTGAGTTCTCTAGGCGCCGGAATGATACGCGGAAACGATGTGGGAGGCTAGGGGCTGAGCGTGTCGCAGCCGCTATGCTATCGAGTTAGGCGGTTTCTGATTGTATTCAGTACACTTTCAAGGGATCGAGGCTGCTCTCCTGATGTCGCGAGGGCGTGTGGCGATGTGGTGACAATGTCATTCCCGATGATGTCGACGACAACATCACCCAGCGAATCATAGAGAATTTGTTTTCCCGTCCGAGGATCGTCCCGTATGTGAAACTTTCCGTGATCGACGCCGACGAGCGGAAACATGACGGTTCCGTTTCCTTTGATAAATAAGAGATAGTTTCCGCCTTTTTCAAAACTGGGAGCGCCCGCAATTACGAAATGCTCCTGACCAACGGTGCCGCCAAGGACTTGCAATGTGTAGGTTGATTCCGTGTGTTCTCCTTTTGCCGCCTCAATGTTTCCGAGCGTGATATCTGTGACGATCGTGCCGGTCGCGCGGTGATGTCCTTGTGTGTCTTCAACGGTCCCGACAAGAATCATCTCAGCTTCCGAGACAAGCTGGTCAAAGTTTTTCGGGATGGCCGTTACTCCCAAGGCGGATGTCGATAGGAGGAAGAAGGTCGTGACGCACATAACCATGCGGAATATTGTCGAGGGAGTGGGGGAATGGGTGAGTAGTCGTTTCATCGTGGGCTCTATTGTATGGGATGTTCCGATTGAGAAGTCAAATCGTTATGCATTATTCCACTGAAAATATGTCCAGTGTGTACTGGCCAACACCTGAAACTGGAACGACAACGATATCAAATCGTTGGGAGCCATCAGGGTTGTTCAACACGTCAATCGCACATACTTCTGGTGTTGTTGCAGCGTCGCACGATAGTAGAGCGTCACCCGCGTCGCTGAAGTCGAAAAACAACAGGTCAAAATCTGTGTCCATATCGTGCGTCATGGCAAATTCAATACGTTGATTTCCACGAGGGAAGAAATGGTATCCGTCAAAATCGGCGTTGAGACTATTCGCCCTACCCGTGATCCTCACGCACTGTGCAGGGCGGAGCTTTCCTATCCCGCCCTGATTGATCGCTGGAACGTCGTTTGGCTCGTCTTCGGGGAGAAAGGTATCTTTGCCGCATCCGCGGTCCTGTATCTCGTGGAACACAATGTTGTTCTCCTCGTCGAGTTCCTCAATTCTGGCATTGGCGTCGACTGAAACAGCAAGAAAAGCTCCTGCAAGCGATGAAAGGTCGGTTTCTTTTAACTTGACGGTGAATTCCTCTCCTGGCGTGGATGGAATGGTTGTAGTCTCCGTCGAGGTGATTAGCCTGTCCGCCGCATCGAATACCTCATTGGCCGAACGATGCAGGGATACCGTAATGCGATCTCCAGGCACCGTTGCCCCAACGTGTCGTATGCCGACAGTCACAGCGATTTTGTCACCGTCGGATTTTGGAGTATGTTTAACTTTAGCAAGTCGGATCGAGAGATCTCGTTGATCTACGCTCTCATCATTCGGGATAAACGGAATGGCTCTGGCTCCGTTCTCGTCGTCAGATTGAATTCCATCGATATCGCTGACCCGACTGTTCATTAACGCTTGAACTCTTTGCCCAAACTGGTCTGGATGGTCAAGACCAAGGGCGTGTCCAAACTCGTGCAGCGCGACGCGGGTGAATTCGGTGATCGTGCCAACGCCCGCTTGTTGTCGAAGGGGGCCGGTATAGGCATCCCAGTTGGGTTCTCCGTTAAAGGCGATATCAATTTCGGCGACGACTTGGCCTGTAGAAAACCGTGTCGTTGTAATGCCGAGGGTGTCTCCCCAAAAGAAACCAGCGCATGGTTGTGCGCGGAAGTCGACGGTATTGATTCCGTCGCGAATGCAGGGATCCGCTGCAACAGGCCTCTCGCGAATGGCAAAGAATTCGTGGTCCGGAAGTGGTCCAATTCCGATATCGTTCCAATTTGTTACGGTAGACTTGGCCAGGGCACTCCAACTTGTAGTTCCGAACCCGATCGTCTCGATGCTGTCGGTTGGAAGCGTCATGTTCAATTGGAGTCGTTGCTCGGTGATCTGATTAATGACAACGAATGCGTGCGTAGTCTGGATAAACAACGGTCCAGATCCAAGACATAGCGCAATGGCGAGTGTTAGTAGTTGGAGGTGCGCTTTCACAATGTTATGGCTTATTGCCTGGCCCGCAGTGTGTTCAATACTACTCTTCTGCTTTGCACTCCGTTGATGATAGTTGACTGTGCGATATTCTGCCAAGGATGTACGCTCCTGAGAGACAAACGATGGGGTTGAGAGTGTGAAATTGACATCGCGGTCTCACTGGCAGTCTACTATTGAGTCTTAGGTGATTCTGGCGTAGGTCTGCGGTTCTACGGAGGTGCTCTATGTTTTTCCGTCTCTTTCTCTGGCTGTTATGTCTGTGCGTTCTGAGCGGTCTCGCTCAAGAAGGCTTTATTACAAACGTTGAGGCGAATGGAAAAATTACATTTACCGGAAGTGTCTTTCATATTACTCAGCCAGGGGCGTCGCTTGCTGAGGACCTTCCAGTGGATATGGTCCCAGTCGGTCAATGGGTTCTCTCAGGAAGTTGGATGATGGAGATTGATCCAGATCTTCTGGCAATCACAAAATGGGAACATAATATGGTTATGCTTCGTGCTCGAGAAGGGGGTAGTCCATTGCCAAATGACGTAGGCGGTAACCCCACGAGAGCTTCGCACACTGTCCAGCTGGTGCTTCGAGACGGGAGAGTGCGTAGTCTAGACTTTGGGACGGGTTTAGGCCGAATCACGGGAACGATGGAGACGATGAAGAATGGTCAACGGCAGTTTTCTGGTGAAAGTGTCGAGATACTGCTAGTTGGTGGAGGTGGGTTTAAGGGAATGACGAATCTGGAAATACGGTTTCTCTCAGAATTAGGGATCGTCACAAGCGCGACTCAGGGTGAGGATGTCGGGAATGAAGCACGGAATGCACGCGAATATTTTGGGGATATCATTCTCGGGACAGTAAAGAGGATTTCGTTTGCTGAATAGTCTCCATCTCGTGCGAATCCTGTCTGTCTGGATTCTGTGGAGTGCAATCGTCCTCTGCCTGATGTTTTCAACAGCAGTCGTTGCGGAAGAGGTGAATCCGTTAGGGAGTATCGTAAAGTTTAAACACAAAATTAATGTGGATGACGAGAAACTTGTTGTGCATGTGCTCGCGAATGACATTGGATCTGATGATCCGCGGCCAGTCGCGCTGTGGCTCTCAGATGATCCAACTCTGGAAGGGGGCGATCAGTTTCTTACAGAAGAGCTGATCAGCGACTATGGGCGGGCGCCTGGAATGATAGGCATGCCAGTACTGACGAAGTTAACGGTGATACGACCAGAAGATTTGCAGGGGAAGTTTGCGATCATTACCATTGGCACGGCACGTGATGTCTTTCAAACGGGCGACCAGTCGCTGACGATCGTCCGACAAATCGGACGCCCTGAATGCGTGTCTGATTTGTTTAAAACTGAGGATGAGCCTAACGACGAAGAGGAGCAAGGGATGAACCTGGGAAGTCTTAAACAGGAATATTGTGTGGAAGTAAACGGCGCTGTTCTTTCTGACGGGTTAGGGCGAGAATTGAGAGATCTAGATCGATACCGCCTTCGAGTGAAGGAGTCTCTTGCTATAGAAAGCGTTTTGACTCACCCTGAAGATCTTGATTTCTCTCTGGCGGTCGTCACGCAAAGTGATGGTGAGATTATGGAATTCTGCGAGACGATGACCTCGTCGGAACCATGCCGAATCGAATTTCACGACGTGGAGGACCCTGTAGATCTGGAGTTCATGGTCATTCCCGAGGCAGGAACAGGGCTCTATTCACTCACCCTTCGTGGAATTGACAATCGTCCTTCGGTTGATTCTGCTTTGAGTGTTTTAGTGCGTGAATAGATCTGACGTCGCTCTTCGCGCGATGAAGCGAGGTCGCTTACACTTTTGCATCATTTGCGTGAGGTATAGTGGGAGTTAATGCATCGTCGAATGAACCTCAATCCGTCTTATTGTTAGGAGGAGAATCTAATGTCAACGGCTCTTCGAAGCGTGTTAATTTTCATTATCCTTCTTCTTGGATCGGCCACGATTGGTCTCAGCGTCTCAGGAGCTGAGAATCAGGTGATGGGGACCATTATGGGAGTCGATG
>JAJDBL010000302.1 GCA_029261375.1 Nitrospirales bacterium | reverse complement strand
CTTCTGCAGTCTCAACTTTTACAATCTGCCAACATCAACCATCTTCAGCCGCAATTGGCGGAAACGAGTCTTCAAATTCTTGACGGTGCTGGGCCATCCTCACTCTCGTTCAACGAGTTCAACCCATTATTCCTCCGTGATCGTGTGGCTCTGCAAGCCAATGGACTTGCTGGAACTAACGACACTTTCGCTGACGACGTTGTACTTTCCGGCATCGAAGGGCCACTATCTTGGAGTCTGGGCCAATATCACTATGAGACCGATGGTTTTCGCCAAAACAATGACCTTCAGCACGATTTGTACAACGTCTTTGTCCAAGGGGCAGTCACTCCTAATCTGAACCTGCAAGCGGAATACCGAAGACGCGAGACCAACCATGGAGACATACAGCTTAATTTTGAACCAGAAGACTTTTCCCTCACTGATCGTGACAGATCTGACCAAGACACCTTTCGTATCGGCGCGCACTATTCGCCAACATCAAACTCTGATTTCATCGTTTCCGGGATTTATACACACAGAGACCGAGGCCTAGACCAGTTTCTTGTTGCTCCTCCAGGCGCGATTTTTGAACTGCGAGAAGCAGACGAAGGTTTTCAAGGTGAAGCTCAGTATATCCTCAAACATCAATGGTTTAACGCGACCCTGGGAGGCGGAGCGTACGACGTCAATGACGATAACACTCTAGGTTTCGAATTCGACGGGCCATGTTTTGTCCCATTTCCTAACTGTGAGATTATCAACAACTTTGATATCTCGCACGAAAGTGCATACCTGTATACCAACGTCTTCTTCCCATACAACATGACATGGACGGTCGGCTTGAGCTACGACTCCTTTGATGGACTAGGCCAAGACATCGACAAAGTGCACCCAAAACTTGGACTTCAATGGGATGTCGCCGACTGGATTCAACTTCGCTCCGCATACTTTGGTTCCGTCAAACGACCACTTGCCGTCAATCAGTCCATTGAACCGACACAGGTCGCAGGATTTAACCAATCATTTGATGATGAATACGGAACTGAGGCAGCAGGCTACGGATTCGGATTCGACCTCAAACTGACTAGTAATTTTTATGGGGGTATGGAGTATTCACGCCGCGATCTCGATGTACCCCAAATCATCGGAACGGAGCCACAAGTCTTCAACCGGGATGAAGAAACCTACCGCTTATATACCCACTGGACACCCCATCGCCACTGGGCGTTCAGCACGTCTCTCGAATTTGAACAGTTCAGACGCGGTGCAGCGGAGCCATCTGTTGCTGTCGGCAACGCCACGGCACTACCAGAGGTGGAAACACTTTCAGTGCCAGTGAGTGCAAAATATTTTCATCCACTTGGTTTGTTCACACACTTTGGCGGGAGGTTTGTTAACCAAACGGTAGACCTTCAACCTTCGGCGATGAGCACAACCGATGCTGACGCATTCTTTCTAGTCGACGCTGCGTTAGGCTACCGACTTCCTAGACGGTTAGGGATCATTAGTCTGGAAGCGCGAAACTTGCTGGATCAAGAGTTTTTCTATCAGGACCATAACGCGCATTCACGAACGACTGGGTTGGCACCAATATACACTCCCGACCGCATGGTTTTCGTTCGAGCAACATTCTCGTTAGATATGATGTCGTCCTCACCATTCTTCCGCTAATGACGGGTTGGAAGCGCCTTTGTAATGTCTGATCGCGACGGACACATAGGCATAATACTAGTTAATCAAAAAGAAGGAGAACACTATGGGAGACAGAGTAAGAGTCGACGAAATTCAGGGGGATCCAGGCCTTATAGATCTCGACGAGGCCGGAGCGAGAACTTTTACGTTGGATGCTGGCATAAGTGACCACATACAAAAATACTTCAAGCAGCGGTTAGCAGATGCGAGTTCTGGTACAGACAATTTTGAGGGACTCCTCTGTCTATATAGCAGAGTCGACGGTTCGGAAGTAAAGCAAATCGGCGTTGACATCTATACTCCCGAAACAGAAGCGAAAACAGGGGAATACCCTGGCGTAGCAGTCTGGGAAGAAAAACCCGGTGATCAAAAAAAGTTCTTTCCATATGAGAGATTAGCAAAGAACCAGCTTACTGGTAGGGTCCAGCGTGGCTTAGACGAGCCATTCACCCCCCAACCAGAAGGAAGAACGATCCGACTCTTTGTTCGATGCCTTAAGGACAGTTGGTGCGCACCTCCATTCTATTGTAAAGAACGCGAGTAGTTGTTGTACTAGCCCCTCCTAACCCCTCTTTGATTGTCGTGATCGTCACGCTCGACATGTCCTTGCATGTGGCATTTCACGACTATGTCTACGGAGTGGTATTCGCCCTACCACTCCGTAGACCCACATCGCAAGCTAGATTCTGAACCACCCCTCGTAAGAGGCAACGCATCATGATCACGATCAAGACTAAACATTGACCTAGGTCGTGGTCTACCTTTATGTCAAACCGCTACGATTCCAGAATAAAGTCACCCGTAAATGGCGCTTATACGAGTTGGGGTAGCAAGCCCCTGCGAAATACGAAGCGATATCCAAACGTACACACGAATAACTGAGGAGGCATGATGAGTTCATCTGATAGCGGAATCTACAGTGCAATGGATCCCCACTTGCAATACCTCGCGTTGCAAGCCAGAGAAGGAACGCTTACTAGCTCAGAGATCGCGGTGATTGCGAGGGTGAGCGATCTGAATGCTTGGAGCGGAACCAGTATGGCGGCCCCTGTCGTAACTAGCGTGATTGCCCTCATGTCGGCGGAAGCGAAGGCCAGGAATAAGGATCTCACAATTGACCAGATCCGCACCATCCTCAGAGACACCGCCCGGCCGGTCGGCGCACCTGGAACGTAGGACGATCGATTCGGGTATGGCCATGTCGACGCAGAAGCAGTAGTAAAAACGGTCATGAACCAATGAGAACACGCAGCCGCTGAGACGCGAGATAAGGAGGGTATTTTGAAGAATATCATAAAAAAAACAAAACGCAACCGATGCCACTGTACTCATGGCATGGTGCTCTTCACGGTCTTTTTACTCGTGGGTCCAGTAGGACTGTTGAGCGGGTGTGCGGGTAAAGTGCTTCATGATGCTGAAAGGTTTGCCCTCGCGACTCAGGCCAAAGACGACTATACGAAGATCGATCTTTTGGCGCCCATCAATACAGAGCGTGAGAATCAACAGGCCATCCTAGATGCCGAGCTTGAGACCATTCGACGTTTGGTGACAGCAGCACACAAGAGTGAAATGTTTTCCATTGTTGACAGCTCAAAATCGCTCCAGGACGCCTATGTGCAGCGACTCGAAGCGCGGCGTGATGAACTAATCGGTTCTGAAAACTCTGCCAACTGGGTTGCTCTTGCCTCGCTTGAACTGTATCCGAATTCCGCAGACCATCCATGGATAAAGCGCAGGATAACGCCTTTTACAACCGCCTTTAAATTGACGCCGCCGG
>JAJDBL010000301.1 GCA_029261375.1 Nitrospirales bacterium | reverse complement strand
CGCTTATTCAGGTCATGAAGGACGATTTTCTTGATCTCCTTGCGAAACATCCGAGCTTTCACGCCATGCTCCGCGAACGCATGGAAGAAATTGAGATCGAAAACTCGAGACGTTCCTGGTAGGCCAGACTCACCGTCTCCGCTCACCCCTCGTGGTCCTTATCAACGGTGGCCACCCTTGAAGAGCATTGCCTCGATCTCTTCGATCCAGTCCATCTCCATCGTATAATCGTTCTTGCAGCTTGACGGATTCTTGTATCCCTCGTCCTTGCGACGAAACATCATACCGCCAGCCTTGGAGCTCAAACGTGTACGAGATGTGCCCAAAATGTGGATTTAAACCTCGCGATACTGATATGGCAATGGATGCAGAGTGTGCATCCTGCGGAGTTATCTTTGCGAAATGGGAAATGCTGCAAGAGGCTAAAGCGGCAAACATCGCACCATCACTGGAACAAGCTGCAACTCCAACGGGATTTCTGAGAACGCTGTTCGAAGTTCCGCCACACACGAACAGTGCAGTCTTTCTTGGCCACGTCACCCTGTATGTCGGACTCGTCATATGGGGAATACTGTTTATCCTTACGGACGTTCGGAAGGTTGATGCGGGGTTTTCAGAAACCTCCTCCTCATTTATGCACCGCGTGAACCTAGTGTTTCACGAAGCGGGGCACATCATCTTTCTCCCGTTAGGAGAATTTATGACTACGCTTGGCGGGTCGCTCGGTCAGATGCTCATGCCTGCGATCGTTCTTGGCGTGTTTCTATTCCAAGAACGGAACACCTTCGGCGCCAGCGTCGGGCTCTGGTGGTTGGGGCAGAGTATGATTGATCTTGCCCCATACATTAACGATGCCCGTGCGGGGCAATTGATGCTACTGGGTGGAGTCACGGGGCAAGATGCGCCCGGATATCATGACTGGACGAACCTGCTCAGCCAACTTGGATGGATGCAGTATGACCACGCCATTGCAGGAAGCGTTGATTTTCTAGGCGAAACGTTCATGTGGCTGGCTTTCGCGTGGGGAGGGGCCATTCTCCTTCGACAATTCCAACGTCTCAATAACCGCCTCTAGCATCATTGTACGTCACCCTCTGATCGTGACAGGAACCAACTCGCTTAGGTAGAATGACAGGCATGGCCTGGCGCATCTTAGCTCGCATCGTGACGATCGGAATGTGGGTGTTGGCACCGATGATCGTTGGCGCACAAGGGTTTGTCCAAACCCCAATCACGGTTACCTTCCCTCACCAAGAATCCCCCTCACTACAGCTAGCCAAAGTTGTTCTCTATTCCAGCGGTGTCGGATACTTCCAGCATGATGGCGCCGTGGAAGGCACGACTGATATTTCGTTCCAATTTCGCGCCGATGTGATTAATGACTTGCTGAAAAGCCTCGTTGTCCAGGATTTCGATGGAGGACAAGTATCCACGGTCACGTACGAGTCACAAGACCCCATCGCCAAAACACTCAAAGCGTTTGCCATCGATCTGACACACAATCCAAGCCTCGGCGGGTTACTGAACCAGATTCGAGGCGAAGTCGTCGACGTCTCAACGTCGACGGTCATCACTGGATCCATCCTTGGCGTTGAGTCCAAGCAAACGCGTCTCCTGAAGACCTCCGGCCCCGAGCTCATTACGGAGGAATACCTGAATCTTGCAACCACCGACGGTCTACGCTCAATTCCCCTCAATCTCATTCAAGGCATTGTGCTGCGCAACGAGGGTCTCAACACCGAACTCTATCAAGCCTTAGCAGTACTCGCGACGAAGAACGATGCACAGAAAAAACAGGTCTCTCTTCATTTCGATGGCGACGGCATGCGACGAGTACGCGTCGGATACATGATGGAAGCGCCAGTCTGGAAAGTCAGCTATCGCTTAGTATTGGATGAGCCCAACGCATTTCTCCAAGGATGGGCCATTGTGGAGAATACGACCGATCGTGACTGGAATGCCGTCGACCTGTCACTCGTCTCCGGTCGTCCTATTTCGTTTTCGATGGATCTCTATGAACCCATCTATACCCATCGACCGATTGTGGAGCGTGAACAACACAACACACTACGCCCACAACTCTACAATGATGCCCTAGCCAAAGCCGAATCCCCACAACCCAAACGACTTCGAGAATCAATAGCGAGCGCGGGTGCGTTTACTGCTATGGCTTTGCGCGACGAAGAGCAGCATTTGGAGTTAAGTCTTGAGCAAGGAGTTCACGCCGCCGCACAAGGCATGGAGACGGGCGAGTTGTTTGAATATGTGATCGATTCGCCCTTTACACTCGCAAGACGATCGTCCGCGATGGTCCCCATCGTCAATGTCCCAATTGAGGGAACGAAGCTCTCGATATATCGAGAGTCAGTTCACGTGAAACACCCACTCAATGGATTTCACCTTCAGAACACATCCGCCCTCTTTCTTAGCCAAGGCCCCCTGACTGTCTATGACGATGGGGCCTATGCCGGCGATGCGCGGATGGGAGACATCGCACAAGGGCAGGATCGTCTGATTAGCTATGCTCTGGACCTCAATGTGGAAGTGGCCACGCAACAGAAGACATCGCCGCAGGCGGTGACGGTTGTCAGTCTCAAAAAAGGGACACTCCACTCAAGTCAGACACTCGTCCAGGAAAAGACGTATACCGTCAAGAATCGCGATCAGAAAGAAAAGCGGGTTCTGATCGAGCATCCGCTGCGCTCGGATTGGGTACTGACGCTTCCTCAGAAGCCAACAGAACACACGCGAGAGGCCTATCGTTTCACGATGACGGTGACTCCAGATGAAACGGGGATCCTCACGGTGAGAGAGGAACGAATACAGAAACGAACGGTTCAGCTCACGAACCTAAACTCCGATACCATCGTCACATACATTGATTCCCCCGACCTACACCCATCACTGCAGCAGGCGCTCCAGCAGGTTGTGCACTTACGTCACACGCTCAACAAAACAAAAGACGAGCTAAAGCAACTTGAACAACGAAAACAGGAGATCACCCAAGACCAGAATCGTATTCGCGAGAACATGCGCAGGCTGGCACAGAATTCTCCGCTATTCAGCCGTTATGTGACGAAACTCGACGGACAGGAAACAGAATTAGAACAGATGCACGGACAATTTGAGAGGTTGCAGACGAAAGAAACCGAACAGAAACAAGCACTCGATGAGTTTTTGCTCGACCTTGATATCGAGTAAGACTACGATGCCCCCACTTCGCTGAAGCACATCTCACCCACCTCCAACACTATCTAGACAACACACTTGGCACCCTCATCAGCAATGAGGGTGAATCCCTGCCAGCAGGGGAATAGAACGCCCGCGACGTCCCACTCAATCAGGGGCTAAATGCCCCTCTTAGACTCGCCGATCCTAGAATCTGATCGTGGAAGCGATCCTGAAACTGACTTCGTGTGAGGGCGCTGCCTTCGTCAATCGTTGGCACTGAATCGCTGAGGGCATACAGCGTAAAGGTATAGACATGTTCGAATGGCGGACAGGGACCGGTATAGTCACTCGTCTGATTCCAGTTGGTCCCTTGGGTCACACCAGAGATTTCAGTGACGTTCTGTCCTGCATCGAAAGCTGATACATCAGCGGGAATGTTGTAGACCTGCCAATGTCGGCAGGCGGTATCCCCTAGTCCGCACGGCTGAAATTCATCATCCACAATCAGCGCAAACGCTGTGGCACCTTCAGGCGGGTTACTCCAAGCC
The DNA here is from genome assembly GCA_029261375.1 of Nitrospirales bacterium. Classification (GTDB taxonomy): domain Bacteria; phylum Nitrospirota; class Nitrospiria; order Nitrospirales; family UBA2166; genus UBA2166. Next base: position 3,436 of record JAJDBL010000301.1, on the reverse strand, counting down.
AAGGGTGGAGACACATCACTTCCGCCCCTGGTCGTACAGGCATGAACCGGGGGTATCATGCCTTCGTCGTCAAAAGCAGCGCTTACCAAGCTAAACGTCGTCCCGGGATCGGACGGAACTGATGGCTCGGCGGCTGGAGAATTGTCACTTGCCCCCGGACAAGCATGAAACTCATGTCCACCAGAAAGACCGCGATCAATCTGCTCTTCTGTCGGTTCCTGGATACGTATCGTCGCCATGACAAGGTCAGCGCATTCTTCGGGCGTGGCCTCGGCACACCGCAAGTCTCGCATCATGAGCCCCGCACTTAACACCATGGACTCGAGCGACGTCCCAAAATCCAGGACACTCACCCCATCCAGTCCCGCATAGAGATCACCCCAATCATGCACGATCAATTGATGAAAGGATTTCCCTGGAAAAACACTCGGTCGGAATAGGGTATTGGCATCCATGGTCAGGGTGGCAACACCGATCGTTTCATCCTCCTCCTCAACCAACGCAAACTGGCTGGGACACACCTCGTAAATATCGGCAAAGACGAGGTCAAAACTATTTATGTCAGCCGTCGTACCCTGGAGTGTCTGTGGAAACGCTTGGGCGGAGACCCCATTGGCCACTAAAAATCGCTTGGGTGGGATCCCGCCGTCATAACGATACTCCACTACGAACTTGCTCTTCAGCGTATCCAACTCACTTCGGGTCATCGCACTCGCCCGCGGGGGTTTTTTAATCACTTTGTTGATACGAATTTCCCAATCACCTGCGATCTGCGCCATCGCCGTGAGGGGAAAGATCACCGCGATCAAACACGTCACTAGAGCCAACGCGCGTCGTTTCATTGGTTTCCTCCTTGGAAGACTTTCTTCAGACCGAACAAGCCTGTCTACATAGTTTGCCAGTCCCTCGCGTGGACAACGTGCGCGACACTTACTCCGCACAGGCGCGAAATTCCTGCCCACCGTGAATACCTTGATCGACTTGCTCCTCGGTCGGTTCCATGGCGCGGATCGATGCAGTAATGATGTCGACACACTCTTCCGCCGTGGCATCTGCGCATCGCAAATCGCGCATCATCAGTCCTGCACTCAACACCATGGATTTCAGAGAGCTCCCAAAATGCAACACACTCACCCCATCAAGTCCCGCGTACAGATCACCCCAGTCATGCACAATCAGTTGATGAAATGGTTTTCCTGGGGTTCGACTTGGACGAAAGTTTGCATTGGCATTCAGGGTCAATGTCGCAATACCGATGGTCTGCCCATCTTCCTCAATCATAGTAAATTGACTGGGACAGACCTCGTACACGTCAGCAAGGGCAAGGTTGAAACTCATCAGGATCGTTTGGGGAAAGGCTTGGGCGGAGAACCCATTCGCGACGAAAAACCGCTTGGGTGGGATCCCGCCGTCATAGCGATACTCCACAACGAACTTGCTGTTCAGGGTATCCAATTCACTTCGCGTCATGGCATCAGCTCGCGGAGGCTTCTTGATCACCTTGTTGATACGAACTTCCCAATCACCTGCACTCTGCGCTACCGCCGCCACGGGAAACATCACAACACACAACATAATCACGAGGCTCAATGTACGCTGTTTCATCAGTTGTCTCCTTTGAGCGAATTATCACTCGCTGCGGGACAGCGATGCAATGTCTCCCCTCCATGAATGCCTTGGCTAACCTCTTCTCTGGTTGGCTCGAATAGCCGTGCTGAGGCGGAAATAATCTCGACACATTCCTCAACACTGGCGTCGGCGCACCGTAGGTCACGCATCATCAACCCTGCACTAAGCACCATCGCATCGAGTGATGTGCCAAAATTCAACACACTCACCCCACCTAGTCGGTCATACAGGTCTCCCCAATCATGCAGAATCATTTGTTGAAACGGCACCCCTGGTCTCCGGGGTGGCGGGAACGGGGGATTCGCTCGCAGCGTGAGCAGTCCTAGACCGATGGTTTGGTCGTTTTCTTCAATCAACTCAAATTGGTGCGGACATATCTCATAGATAATTACCAACGCTGCGTTGAAACCAAACCTCCCGCTCAGCGTGCCATCAAGCGTTTGCGGAAAGGCTTGCGGCGAGTACCCAACCCCCACCCAAAATGGTTCTGGCGGAAGACCCTCGTCGTACCGATATTCAAGCACAAATCTACCGTTGAGAACATCGGCACCATCTCGAGGGGGCTTCTTGATCACCGTGTTGACGCGAACCTCCCAGTCCCCAGCCATCTGCGCTGATACGGCACAAGGGAAGACTACAACCATCAAACACGTGACTAGGGCCAACATATGCGTTCTCACCACCCACCTCATTCGACAGTACGTGCATGAGATATACACAAGGTGACTGACGTTAGGCAATATTTCATAAATACGACCACTTGCCTAGAACGGATTGGTCGGAGTCTGAGGAAATCCTGTAGGTGATAAGTACAGCACTCGTCCCTAGAGCGAGTACAACGGTCGAAAGACGTTGTGTGATATTCATGCTTCTCTTTCCACTATGGGTTATCTTCTATCTCGAAACTACCGCGAGCACCAGCCGATGTCCATGGCACATCCCCTCCGGTCCACGAACACTCTGATTTCCTTTGGGACGTATACGATTACACGCCCCCGAGACAAAAGCGGATATACACATTTTTTGGTTCGAATTTTGCATAATGTAATAGTCACGACATAATTCATCGTATTGCAGAATTCATTCCAACCAATACGATTATAGTAAGTTGTTGAAAAACATATACTTTCAATAATTATTGAGGATCGACAAATTGCGATATTTCACATCAAAAAACGACAACGCGAAACAAACCGCGATATTTCGCGCACACAGTTCGCCTCAACGGACTCCTTCTCACCTCCTCTTCTCTGTCCACGATGGTGAGAATCATGGTTCCTGATCCTCACGCGCGTCGAGTGCTTCAAACGGTCATTGAAGAGACGGCCGCTCCCGTTGGGGATGCGTTTTTTCGCTCGCTCGTTTCCTCACTGGCGTTCACCCTTGGCGTGGGGTTCGCGTTTGTCGGGGAACTGATTGGGGAGAAACGCAATCGTCTTCGCACCCACGCCCTGTGGCTCAACGGAGGCTTAGCAGAGAATATCGAGTACGACCTCGCGGGAACACCGTGCGAGAACGTGCTCAGCCATAATGGAATCTGGAATATCCCGCAGGGGATGAAAGACCGCTTCCCTCCACTCGGGGTCGAGAGCTACCTTGGCTTACGGGTGACCGGAGTCTCAGGGAACGTTATCGGGCTCATTGGCGTGATGGATAACGAACCAATGACCGACTCAGACATGGTCGGATGGACCCTGGTCAATGTGGCAGCACGCGCTGGAGCGGAGATGGAACGGAGTCAAGTCAGTCGTGCACGTGAAGAAATGGCAGCCTTTGGGGAATTGAACCCGGCGCCGGTGTTACGCAT
>JAJDBL010000300.1 GCA_029261375.1 Nitrospirales bacterium | reverse complement strand
CACAGCGAGGAGATCAAGGCGTGAGTCCCGGCATAAAGAAACGCACGATTCAGTCCGATTATCTCACCACCTTCTAGCTTACCCAACCCGGTCTGGCATGCACTCAAGGTCACGATGTCTGCGTTAATATCCAGCGAAAAGACGTCTTTCACGCTTAAACGTCCTTCATCAAGGGAGGGCGCAGACAGCAACAATGACGAAAACAGCGGATTAAAATCATTAAACTCGCCATGCGCCGCAAGGTGGATCACCCCGTAGTTTGAGATATTCTCGACCAGCCACTCGCGTGTCGCAGACCCTCCAACGTGGAGATCAACGTCAGGGAAACTCCACCGCATACTTTCAACTTCAAGCTCTGCAAGCGGAAGATCGTAGTTGTAACTTCCGAGATCAGGATTTCCCAGGGCAAGCACCTTGGTCGATTTCGTATCTTTTCGTTTCCCAAAGGTGTACTTGAACACCGACGCCGAGGGAGCGTAGAAGAGTGGATACTGATCCACAAGATATTTCTCACCGGACTTCAGAGCAGAAAACGACAAAAAATGTAAGGCCTCGTCAGGAATGATGCCTAGATTTTTCACACCATTGAGCCGATCAGCGGCTGGCGCAATGAGAAGATCGTACAGCCGCGTCAGCTGCACATCTACCGGTTCCAGTTTTTGAACTAACGACCGGTATTGTTTCACGATGTCAGCGACAGCATCGCCTTTGACTGCAACACGAAAAAAATCAGTGCCTTGGTTCTGCACCAGCCAGATAAAGAGGTTTTCCCTCCCTAGCATGTACGAGAGGACCCCCACCTGTGGTTCAAGGAGACGCTCAAAGTCTTGTTGCGTCAGAGGGTCAACGGCGACAAAACTGCTCAATTGAGGGTTACGACTTTGCAACTCAAGCAACCCTTCCTCATACGCGTGCTTGGTATCATCGTAGCTCCTCGTCAGCACCTCAGGCGGTGCTTCAAACGACGCAATCTCGGCCGCGATCGCTTCCATACGGCGATGAAGTTCAGCAAGGGCCTCTAGAGTCTCAGTGTCCTTGGGGTTCTTCAACGTGAGTTTCTGATTGCCCAACAAATCGATAAAACTGCGCGATCGTGAACGTTCGAGATAATTGAAAGCGTCCTCAGTCCGTCCCAGTTCAACCAATAGCGTGATCAGATCTCGATATACATCCTGCTTATTAATTTGAAAACTATTGCGTAACGAATCAATCTTCAAGGCCGCACGCATATCTTCGACGATGGTGATGGCATCCGTGTACCAACGCACGGCGTCATCATGCGCCCCTTGCCGCCACCGAAGCGCGGCCAAACCCTCTGCGGCCCGCCACTGCACTTCTTTGATGCGATACGTTGTCGCCAGTTGATGGGCGCGGTCGTAGTACAACGTGGCCTTGTCGTCTCGCTGCATCTCACGATTCACGTTGCCTAATTCTAACAACGCCTTCGCCTGGTTAATCACGTTTTTGATCGCAGCGCTGTGCGCTTCCGCCTGCAAGAAGTTGTTCTCAGCTTCCTGATATTGCCTAAGTTTTAACTGTGAGATACCGATATTACGGTGATCATAGCCAAGCCCCCAGCGGCTATTGAGTTTCTCATCGATTGTCTTGGCCTCTTCAAAAAAGGTCAACGACTTCCGAAGATCTCCCTGTTGGCGATAGACCAACCCAAGATTGTTCAGCGACGAGGCAATTTCGGTAGGAAGGTCTTCCTGTTTCGCCATGTCGACCGCGCGATGAAGGTGTCGCAACCCTTTATCGGTTTCATTCAAGGTCCAAAAAATGAGGCCTTTTGTGTTCTCAATCATGATCGGGAGCTGTGTATCGTCAGATTCTGCGGCGACCTCATTCGCCAGAGCGAGCCGCTGAAACGCTTCTTGATAGTTACCCTGAAACCATGCGGTATTTCCCAGATACAGCTCTGAGGTCGCGACAAGCGATGAATCCATCAGATCATCGGCGATCTGTTGAGCGGCAAGGTAATGCTCGCTCGCTTGATCAAACAAGCCTACTTTCTCATACGTAAGGCCAATCTCGAGGAGAGTGTCAGCCTCCCCACGACGATCATCAATGGCCCGATACCAGTCGAGCGCAGACGTGAAGTTTTGCCGCGCTTGCTCATACCGTCCTAACCGCAAATAGTTAATTCGTCCAATCTTTCGATACTGGCTCGCCATGTCACCAACTTCACCCATTTCCTCGAACAGCTTGAACGAGGCATTGAAGTCCGAGAGTGCCCCGAGATAGTCCCCTCGATTTTCATGCACCACGCCGCGCGTCGACACGCCTTCGGCGAGACGATCAAGCTCCTCCGTTTGCTCCCACACCGTGATAGCAGCGCTCAGCTGCTGAACGGCAGGTTCAAAATGTTCTCGGCGCGAATTAAGAATCCCCAGCTGATACAGAGCCTCAGGCAGCAGGTCCTTGGCTTCACGTTGTTCGAGATGCTTCACCAATCGTTCTTGGTGCAACACCGGAGTGTCGTATCGCTTTAGCTGGAATGCAGACTCCACCGCTAACGTTGTGAGCTGGATGTAGTCATCCCCTTTTCCAGCCACATGAATAACAGACAGTGCCTTTTCAGACCCGCGAAGCGCTCGCTCGGCATCACCATTCTGGTACGCGCCTACAGCCATGCTGGCCTGTTCGTCATAGACCGAGACGGCAAACGATGCTTTCTCCTCCTCGTTCATACCAGCGTAACCGTACAAGACAAACCCAGGAGTGCGTGCATTCTGAGCACCAGCCTCTGAGTTGGTTATGGCCAGTGCCTCATCGGAGGGAAGGTCGGCCAGGAGACTAAGATACAACCCAACATGCTGTTGAGCGGCGTCAAGGTCACCACCACCTTGATTGATCACGACGTGGGAGAAACCTTGTCGAATCAGGCCAGAAATGAGCGGAGCGGCCTCTCCGCATTTCTGAACGGAGCCATTCAATAGAATTGCCGTATGGCGAGATTGTGATGGAATAGCTGATAGCCGAAGGACATCCTTCACTCCAAGCTCCTCACCAACGACAAATCCATCACACAGCACAGCACGACTCGCAACAAATGACTCTGTTCGTTCGAGTATTGCGCGGTCTGTCTGGACGACGCCCTGTAAGGGGTAAACCGTCACGCCACCCACTCCACCCGCGAATGTCTCAGGAACCTCCAAGGGTCCCGCCGCTGCGACGGATTGATAGAACAGGCCACGTCGGTGCTTCGCATTAATCAGATCATAGATGGTATTCACTCGCGTGATTGGCAATGCCGCAAAAATCTCGTGCTGGAACACATTGTTCTCTGTTAGTCCTGAGACATAGACTCCAGACGCGGAGGACAATACATCGGCAACGTCTGATGGAAACTCAGTTGCGTCTTGAGCAACGCTGAAGTAGCGCAACTCTTGACCTGTGTGGACAAACAGGTGTTGCACACGATCGCCCCGCATGAGTTTCATGTAGGGACGTTCAGGCCCGATCACGGCTCCCACCACGTCGCCACTCGGACTGAATTCGAAGAAGAACGATACGGCCCATGGATGTTCTTCATAGAGCGCAAAAACGACTTCCTCAAATTGAGCATCAAGCTCCTCTAGCAACGACGCCGCGCCAGCCTGTTGAGCGGCATCCATCTCGTCGAGGATGGCTCCAAGTTCATCTCCATACTCTCCAATTCCATCCACAAAAAAGTCGATGCCGAACATGTCGTTCAGCTGAACATTG
>JAJDBL010000299.1 GCA_029261375.1 Nitrospirales bacterium | reverse complement strand
ATTGTTGGGACGGAATCGTGGTTTCTCCTGTAATGGGTAATGCAGGATGGTCAAAAAGGTTGTCCAGCAAGGCCGCAGCAAGCGGCGAGGCGAAGCGTACGTCTGTACGTTGAGCCGAACCGCGCCGCGAGAACGCCGCTGGTGGCCTTTTTGGGCATCCTGCTAGTGGATGCCTGCCTGGCGTTGTGTCCATCTAATATACGAGATGATATCCACCATCAGATCTTTAGTCATGCCCTCAACAGGCGGCATGTTGCCAAATTTCCAGTGATGCGCCCGGACGCCCTGCATGGCCGCGCGATAAAATGCTTGATCGCCATGATGATTAGGTTCATACACGCGGTCGAGGAACGGGGGCCCCGTATCGGTTCCGACTCCGCCGATGCCATGACACACAGCGCAGTTTGAGTTGAAGGCGGCTTCGCCCTTTTGGAATTGGGGGGGGACTGTGACGGCAGACGCTGTCGGTGTTGCGCTCGGGTCGGCGGTGGCGTCACTGTTCTTTGACTCACATCCGATGGCGAGCAGGATAAGGAGAAATAAACCGGTTTTCACGACCCAATGCATAGCGATGCCTCCAACATGGATAACTCTGAAATGCCTCTGTTGACAATGGTAATACTTGAATGGTACCAGAACATCCAGTTTTCGTGTAAGAGAGTCTCCATCCGTTCCTGTGATTGCTATCGATGCCTGAATCTCCATCCTCCACGTCAATGTCTCATCAGCCGCACATCGTTGCGCAATTGACTGGTCCTCAACGCGAGGGCCTAGTTCAACAGATGTTCTCGTCCATCGCACAACGCTACGATTTAAACAATACGATTCTGAGTTTTGGTTTGCATTACCGCTGGAAACGCATGGCGTGCCGAATGGCGGCGGAGACACACCCCGCGTCTATGATTGACATTGGTGCCGGCACCTGTGATTTGCCCCTGATGATCGCCTCACACTATCCTTCGATTCAGCGCGTGATGGCTGTTGATTTGAATGCCTCCATGCTGGGGATTGGTGCGGCGAAGATTCGTGAGGGTAAACGTGGTGATCAGATTCATCCCTGCCGCGGGAATGCCGAATCACTCGGCTTTCAGAATGAGACGTTTGATGTGGCCATGGCAGGTTTTTGCATTCGCAACGTGGGACATTTGGACGTGGCCTTGCGAGAGATTCACCGTATTCTGAAACCGGGTGGTCGTTTTATCTGTCTGGAGTTTTCGCGGCCAGTGTCGCCTGTCCTCAGAAGCCTCTACGATTTTTATTCCTTGAGAATTCTTCCGTGGGTTGGGACGTGGGTGGCGGGTGATCAGACAGAGGTCTATCGGTATTTGCCGGCATCGATTCGAGAATTTCCCGATCAGGAGACATTGGCCGATCGAATGAGAAAAGCAAGATTTAGCACGGTTGACTATCACAATCTGAGTGGTGGGATTGTGGCGATTCATCGGGGGGTGAAGTGAGCATTCAGGAGTCAGGAGTCAGGAGTCAGCTCAGTGACCTCGGACCCCAGACCCCAGACCCCAAAGTCGTACCTTCCATGCAATCGATCCTTTACGTCTGGCTTCCGTGCAAGAAAGTCTTTCCGATCGGCCCTGCTACCCTCGCGGATTTTGTGCATCGTCGCCATCCTGATATTCGCCAACGACTGATCGACCTTTCTGTGATTCCCTACGCAATGCGTGCGAAGGCACTCCGAGATGAAATCCGTGATGTAGAGCCTGACCTCGTTTGTTTTTCGTGGCGTGACATTCAGATCTATTCTCCCCATGAGGGAGATGAGTCGTTGGAATATGCGTTTCGCTTCTTTTATGCGCGAAACCCAATCAAGCGTGTGGTCGCGTCACTGAAAGGCTTAACCTTCGTCTATAAGTATTACCGCAGCATTCAGTCGAATCTGTCCTTGTTATGGACGATTCACCGAAAGTTTCCTCAGATACGGATGATGATCGGCGGTGGTGCCTTCAGTGCCTTCGCCGATCAGCTGATCGAGAAGCTGCCGGAAGGGGTCGTGGGGATTCTTGGTGAGGGCGAAGATGCCGTACTCAAGATGGTTGAAGGACAGCCGCTCGACGAAAACTCCGGTGAACGAGTCATTTTTCGTCGCGGAAAACAGATCCTGAAAGGGGAAAAACCGATCCCCACCACCATTGAAGGCGTTTCGATGGATGTCCCATACATCGCTTCGATTTTTCCCCAACGTGAGTCTTACCAAGGCACCTCGGCCACGATTGGTGTTCAGACAAAGCGTGGGTGCCCGTACGACTGCCAGTTTTGCTTGTATCCGTATCTCGAAGGGCGGCGTGTCCGTTATCGATCGGCAGACGAAGTCGTATCAGAAATTTCGCAGTACTATCATCAATGGGGAGTCCGTCGATTCTGGTTTACCGATGCCCAATTTATTACTGGCCATGAAGCCTATCCCCAGTGCATTGAGATCTTGGAAAAGATCATTGCACAAAAACTCGACATTGAATGGTCGGGCTATATTCGGACAAGCCTGATCTCTCAAGAACTGGCGCATCTCATGGTTCGATCCGGCGTGGGGGATCTTGAGGTGGCGATCACTTCGGGTTCCCAGGCGGTGCTGAACGGTCTCAAGATGGGATTCCGACTAGATGCCTTGTATCAGGGATGTCGTTATCTCAAAGAGGCGGGGTATACCGGGAAAGTCATTCTGAATTATTCGCTAAATTCTCCCGGAGAGACCGAGCAGACGCTATTAGAAAGTGTGGAGGGGTACAAGACAATTGCGGAGATTCTTGGCGAAGAGCACGTCTATCCCATGTTGTTTTTCTTGGGCATCCAACCAAACACTGGGCTTGAAAAACGCTTGTTGGAAGAAGGGTATCTGTCGCACGGATATAATCCGTTGCATCTGACCCCTGGCAACATCAAGAAGCTGCTGTACAACCCGGCACCATTGAGTAAGCTGATCGCGCGGGCCTGCCTTGGTGCGTGGGACAAAGCGAGAAGTAATGAATCTGGGCAGGGCGACTCCCACTACGCCGATGAGAGTCTTTCGAAGGGCTTAGAAGCGAAGTCCGGACGTGATGTATTGCTCACCCTTGATGAGGTCTTGCGTCCTCAACGTCAGGAGCATTGAGTATGCCATTGAGCAGTTGGTTCTTGCGAAGTGTGATGATGATTTGCTTTGTGGCGTTTGGAATGGCTTGCTCGCATTCCAAGAGTCCCACCATCGTCGATCTTGGAAACGGAAAATTTACGGCGACGTATCAGGGGGAGCGGGGTGAAAATGTCTTGGCGGCTCTCGATAAGGAAGTGACGGAGTTTTGCCGTGATTATGTCACCTCTCGGGGCATCCCCGTCACCCGCGCCAAGTACCATTCGAAGCTGGTGAAGAAGAAAAAGTACTCTATCTCCATGGAACGTGGGAAATGTATTGCAGCTGGAGTGGCCAGTGGGGATGGATCCCAGTAGGTAGAACCGTACGTATTGTTACCCGCCGCAAATTATCTCCTCTTCGTTCCTGCGGTGAGGCGCGTATGTGTATCGTGATGAACCTCATCATCACCGGATGCACTTTTGTGACGCTGTTGGGAGCTAGCTCTATTGTGGCTAGCGAGGGGGCTTATCGCTCTGATCTGGCTGGAAACTCGTCGTTCGAATTCGCATTGATCGGTGATGTTCCCTATAGCGCGGCTCAGGAGAGGAGTCTTCGCTCGCTGCTTGCTCACATGAATCGAGAAATACGGCTGGAATTTGTCTTACATGCAGGTGACATAAAGAGTGGCGGAACTCGGTGCGATGATGCCACCTTCCTCAAAAGGGCTCAGCAGTTCCATGCTCTCGATGCGTCCTTTATCTATACCCCGGGTGATAACGAATGGACTGACTGTCATCGTGTGTCTGCGGGAGGCTACCATCCACTTGAGAGACTGACTTCGCTCCGTAAGGTGTTTTTCCCTAAGCCCGGTCAGACGTTGGGACAACGGACGTTGGAGGTCAGAACGCAGAGTGATGACAAAGGATACGAGAGGTTTATCGAGAATGTGCTGTGGGAAACGCAAGGTGTGGTATT
>JAJDBL010000298.1 GCA_029261375.1 Nitrospirales bacterium | reverse complement strand
GCGACCGAGCCGATAATAATCCCAATTGCGAGAAGGTGCGTTTCCATTTTTACCTATGATCGTGAAGGCGGCTGAGAATGTGGTGTCTCGCGTGTCTGCATTCTGCTTTGGTAACTCAAAAAACGCGCAATTCTATCATAGATTGTTCAACCCTCTCGGCTTAGCGCAAAAAGTGTGTTATAGCTAATGACTTCCTCAGTCACCCCACAAAGGTCACGCTTATGAATGATGCAGTCCAGGATGTAGAAACTACGATTGAGCAGCGTTTTTCCGCCATTGCTCCCCATGTCGATTTCTGTTCTCTTCGCCTCGTGAACGAGCGAGATGAGCAGCTTTCCGTGCGCCAGAACGTGCTTCAACCAGTCTCTACCTCAGACGACGTGGGGGCGATGCTCATGGTTATCCATCAGGGAGGCATGGGCTACGCGGCGACGAGCGATCTGACGGAGAAGGGCCTTCGGAGTGCCGTTGATTGTGCGAAAGCGTGGGCCGAACGAAGCGTTGGACGGGGAGTCATGGACTTTTCTTCTGTCACCTACCCAACGTCGGTTGGTGAATACGCAAGTCCAAGTCGGAAACCCTGGGCTTCGGTTCCACTTTCTGAAAAGATCGACTTGCTAATGCAAACCTGCGAACAGCTTAAAACCGATGATCGTATTGTCGATTGGGATAGCGGTCTTTGGTATACCGAAACAGACTCACTTTATCTGACGACTACGGGTGGTCGTGTCCGTCAGCATCTGCGTTTTGTCGTCCCGATGATGAGTGTGACGGCTAATCAAGATGCTGAGACCGAACGACGGACATTTGGTGGTCACGGCTATGCTCGCCAAGGCGGTCTCGAAGTGCTTGATGATCTGGGATTCGCCACTGCTCCTGCGCAGATTGCAGAGGAAGCATTGCAGCTCTTGATGGCGCCGAATTGTCCTTCCGGCACGATGGACGTGTTGCTGGCTCCGGATCAGCTCATTCTCCAGATTCATGAATCGATCGGACATCCGATTGAACTTGATCGAATCCTTGGTGATGAACGTAATTATGCTGGGACTAGCTTCGTGACGCCGGACATGTTTGGAACGTATCAATATGGGTCGAAGCTTCTGAATGTCACGTTCGATCCCACAAAGGCCGAAGAGTTTGCGAGTTACGGTTTTGACGATGACGGTCAGCCTGCGACAAAGCAGGATATTATTCGCGAAGGTCTGTTGCTGCGGCCGCTTGGTGGGGTGACGTCACAGAAGCGCGCCGGTATGGAGGGTGTCGCAAATTCACGCGCATCCGGATGGAATCGCCCGCCAGTAGATCGAATGGCGAACCTCAACCTTGAGCCCGGATCTTCGACGACGGATGAGATGATCGCGAGTGTCGAACGCGGAATTCTGATGAAAACGAATTGTTCGTGGTCGATTGATGATTCCAGAAACAAGTTTCAGTTTGGCTGTGAATGGGCGCAGTTGATCGAGAATGGTGCCCTCACGACCGTCGTGAAAAAGCCAAACTATCGCGGCATCTCCGCGACATTCTGGCGCAATCTCAAGATGGTCGGAAATGCAGATACGGTTGAAGTGCTGGGGACGCCGTTCTGCGGAAAAGCTGAGCCAAATCAGTCGATTCGTGTTGGCCACAGTACGCCGACGTGTTTGTTTTCGGACGTAGATGTCTTTGGCGGTGCATAGCAGGATGTTGAAACCTGCCGGCAGCCGCGTTCTCGCTTTGCGCCAACGGCTCAACGTACAGTAGTACGATTCGCCTTTTTCGCTTGCTGCGGCCTTGCTGAACGGAGTGTTTTGAACATCCTTTGTCCTGTTGTGGTTTAGTCATTAGGGCCGGGGAGTAAGGTGATATAAACGATGCAGACCTATTTCTATCAATTAGCTGACGAGATCACGGCGCGGATGCAGGGAAACGAGCGTTTCACCTGTACCTATAGCGCGGAAGACTCTGACTTTGTCCGGCTGAATCACAGCGCGGTTCGGCAGGCGGGGAGTGTCACTCAGCGAGCGTTGGCGCTCGACTTGATCAATGGGGCCAGACATACGTCGGAATCAATTTCTCTTTCGGGTGACCTTGAATTGGATCGTGCGCGAATCAATGCCATGCTTGCGCGGTCGCGGGAGAAGATTCCTCATCTGACAGATGATCCCCACCACTTGTATGCCACTGAGATACATTCGAGTGAGCATCACGGCAAGAATCAGCTTGCTCAAACCTCCGATACTGTCCCGGCTATTCTTGATGCCGGCCAAGCTCGTGACATGGTTGGTCTCTATGCCTCAGGAGGCATGTACGCAGGCTTTGCGAATTCTTTGGGACAGCGGAATTGGTTTTCGAGCTACAACCACAATCTCGAATGGAGCTTCTACGCCGAGACTGATAAAGCCGTGAAGAGCGGATATGCTGGGTTCACATGGGATCCGGTTGAGTTCCAAGGGAAAGTTGATTGGGCGAACGAGCAACTGGACGTGCTTTCCCATCCGTCACACACCATCCAGCCGGGACGTTATCGGGTCTATATTTCACCGTATGCGCTCTATGACGTCGTCGGCATGTTGAGCTGGGGATGCTTTGGATTGAAATCCCATCGGACGAAACAAACGCCACTGCTGCGGATGCTTGAAGGGAAGGAGAAGTTGAACCCCTCAGTCACGGTGCTTGAGAATACGCGAGATGGCATTGCACCCAATTTTCAGGATGCTGGTTTTGTAAAGCCTGATACCGTCACGCTCATCGAAGGCGGCGAACTAAGAAGCACACTCGTATCTCCACGTTCCGCAAAAGAGTATGATCTTCCAACCAATGCAGCTTCCAGCCAAGAAGCTCCAGAATCAGTTGAGATTCTTGGAGGGAATATTCCACAGGATTCTATTCTTCGCGAGCTCGATACAGGCATCTACATTAATAATGTCTGGTATCTCAACTATTCTGACCGGAATGCATGTCGTATGACTGGCATGACGCGGTTCGCGACCTTTTGGGTTGAAAATGGTGAGATCAAGGCCCCCCTGTCAGTGATGCGTTTTGATGAGACCTTGTATCGGATGCTTGGTGACAATCTCATAGGCCTCACCGCCGAACGCGACCTCATTATGGATTCCACGACGTATCAGGCCAGATCGACGGAAAGTGGTCGGTTGCCGGGGATCTTAGTAGGCGAATTCTCCTTCACCTTATAATCAGGATGTTGAAACAGGCCGCCAGCGGCGTTCTCGCTTCGCTCCTTCGGCTCAACGTACAGTAGTACGATTCGCCTCGGAGCTTGCTGCGGTCTTACTGGACGACCTGTTTGACCATCCTTGACCTCAACCTTCTCTTCCCCTTCCAAATTATGTTTCAGTGGTTTATTCTTGGGGCGTCTTGACGGTTTGGGGAGCGCTGAAAAACGATGACTGACGACGAATTTGCTGTCACACAGGTGAATGCTGCCTTTTATGAGGCGTTCTGTCGCCAGGATATGGAGCGTATGGAGTCGGTGTGGGCGAGTTTCCATGAGGTGGCTGTCATTCATCCGGGTTGGCCCGTGGTCTATGGCCGTGAAAAAGTCCTTGCCAGTTGGCGAGGGATCTTAGAGAGTCCGAGCTCTCCGGACATTGCGTGTACCCAAGTGCGTGTGTCAATTATCGGGGATGCCGCGTTCGTGATTTGTACGGAGAAGCTCTTTACCGGGGATCTCATTGCCACGAATGTGTTTGCTCGCGAGGGTGACGAGTGGAAACTAGTGCACCATCAGGCGGGACCAACCACCAGTGACGATCTCTCCACTGCATCCTTCAATTAAACGGATGAGAAAAAGAATTTCTTTCCTTTTTCTCGTGACATGCCTATATTCCCGATGACTTCATTCCGATATGTCTGTACCACGCGGTGAATATATCTGTCTAAGAATACGTTTTCCTACATGGAGTAGGGCAATACACGGCATTACATTCATAGGGGGAGGAGAACCAGATGAGACGAACGCGGCAACTACTTAGTATCCTGCTGGCCGTAGCCGGGATATTCTTCCTGGCCACCAGTGCGTGGGCGCAGGAATCAAAGATTGATAGCGGTGATACCGCCTGGATCATTGTCTCCACAGCCTTGGTGTTTGCCATGATGCTGCCAGGACTTGCATTTTTTTATGGCGGACTCGTCCGCGCCAAGAATGTGTTGGGGACTATCATTCAGACGTCCATCATTGTCTGCCTGATTAGTTTGGTCTGGGTGTTCTGGGGATACAGTTTGGCGTTTGGCCCATCCCAAGGAGGGCTTGTCGGCGGACTCGATTTTGTGGGCTTGAATGGCGTTGGGCTCGACTCGGCGCCGTTGGCAGAAACGATTCCACACCAGCTCTTCATGGTCTTCCAGTTAATGTTCGCGGCCATTACTGTTGCGCTCATCACGGGAGCCTTTGCGGAGCGTATGAAGTTTACGGCATTGATGTTATTTGCCGTCCTCTGGTCAACCTTCATCTACTCACCGCTGGCTCATTGGGTGTGGGGTGGTGGTTGGTTAGGCGCCATGGGGGCACTTGATTTTGCGGGTGGTGCCGTGGTCCACGTCAGTTCCGGATTTGCGGCCCTGGCCTGCGCGTTGGTGTTGGGCGTACGAAAAGGATACGGGAAAGATGTCATGACACCGCACAACCTTCCATTTACGGTGTTAGGCGCAGGCTTACTCTGGTTTGGATGGTTTGGGTTCAACGGGGGCAGTGCGCTTGGGGCGAACGGAACGGCTGTTGCAGCACTGGTCAACACACACCTTGCGGCATCGGCCGGGGCAATTACTTGGATGGTGGCGGAATGGATACATCGTGGAAAACCAACGATGCTGGGTGTGGCTAGTGGAATGATTGCTGGCCTTGCGACCATCACGCCAGCGGCTGGCTTTGTGACCGCGATGCCCTCCGTCGTGATCGGGCTGATTGCCGGTGTTGTGTGCTATCTCGGGGTAGTGCTCAAAATGAAGCTTGGCTATGACGAGTCACTTGATGTGTTAGCCATTCACGGATTTGGTGGCATCACCGGGCTTCTCGCCGCAGGGATGCTCGCCGAAGGCGGGTCTGTGAGCGTCCAACTCATCATGATTGGTGCAACCATCGCATTCTGTTTTATCGGAACATACATCATCTTGAAAATCGTTGATGTGACGGTTGGGTTGCGTGTGTCAGCTGAGGAAGAGCAGGAAGGTCTCGACATCAGTCAGCATAGTGAGCGAGCCTACACCTAAACTCAATGGCCGTCTGCACGTATTGCGAGGCTGCAAAGGGGAAGCGAGCGTGCCCAGCGTTGGGCACGCTCATTTGCTCTCGTTGTTGTGGTGAACACCGACTTGCCCGGATTGAATGTCCTTCCGATTGTCGATATCTCACAGAAAATGAACAGTACCAGCAAGAACGTTCGACGCTAGCATTTGTGAAAGAACGAGGTGAGGCTCTGTACGCGTACAAAGACAGTAAGTCTCTGATGGCACTCGTCGGCGTGGAAATGGCTGTCTATAAGCATTTTACCGAGCAACCAAACGTACGCGACTGGGAAATTATTGCAGGGATGGAAGCGGTTCGGAAACGTCTCAGTCCTCTTGCATTCCCAGATTCAACGTCTCCAACATATGGGGAGTCGCTCTGGAAGGACGTGGAACCGTTTCTTCACAAGGTCGATCGGTCTGAGGCAGCAGATATCATCGGGGCCTATATCCCCTTTGCGACGTCATTTTCAGGAGATCAGGTGCAGTCTCGTCGGTTCCAGCGGGGGTTAATTGGGTTTCTTCAGAACTATCAGGGCGATTTGATCGAAAAGATGCAGGAACACGAGCAACAAAGCCCTATCATCACAGTGTAATTCCATCCGCAGTGTCCGGTTATCATTCTAGGTTTTAATACGAAATAGGTGTGTTGATGTCGATTGGTGAGAACGCAGCATCGTGCCTGTCGAGTGAGTCCATCGAGCAGTGTGCTGCAATCATCCGCTCCTTCTACGCGCACGGCTGGGTGTTCGGGACCGGTGGAAATTTTAGCGTCGTGTTGTCGCGAGATCCATTCCGTCTCGGGATGACCTCAAGTAGCATCGATAAAAGCGCCATTCTTCCGGAGCATTTTCTTGTCGTTGATGCGGCAGGGAAGGTCTTGGAAGGGGCAGGGGTGCCCACGGCGGAGGCCGGACTGCATCATGCCGTTCTAGAATTGGTAGATGCGGGCGCCGTCTTCCATACACATTCAGTATGGGCCACCGTTCTTTCCTCCGCGCTGGCATCACAAAATGGGCTGACTTTTGAAGGCGACGAAATGTTAAAGGGATTACATGGCGTCGAGTCGCATACCCATCGCGAGTGGCTTCCAATCATTGAGAACTCGCAGGATATCTCCGAGCTCGGTGGTTCTGTTCGTCAGCTCCTAGCGGAACGACCGGATTCGCACGGTTTCTTAATTCGTGGCCACGGGCTGTATACCTGGGGGAGGACCATTCAAGAGGCGAAGCAGCATGTCGAGATCCTCGAATTTCTCCTTGAAGTCACCGGCAGACGTCGTGCGATGTTGCTCGCATAGATAAGGAAAACGTATGGCTATTGTGCAGATTCCAGGTGAAGGAAAAACGTTTGATAGTCAGGAAAGCATCACAGCCTACCTGGCTGGGATCGGAATTGACTATGAGCGTTGGGAACCCGCTCACTCGGTTGCAGCGGGCGCACCCGCGGAGGAGATCTTGAACGCCTATAAGTCAGAGATCGACACGCTCAAAACCAGAGGCGGGTATGTGACGGCCGACGTCATTGACGTGAATCCGGATACTCCCAATTTAGAAACCCTGCTAAATAAGTTTCGCAAAGAGCACTGGCATGATGAAGACGAAGTGCGTTTTATCATTGAAGGCAGTGGGGTGTTCTTCATTCATCCAAAAGACCAACCTGTCGTATCCATCGAAGTAGTAGCAGGGGATTTGATCCGAGTCCCGCGTGGAACATGGCATTGGTTTGATTTGTGCGGGGAAAAACGCATCCGAGCAATTCGGCTTTTTCAAGATGCCGCGGGGTGGACTCCGGTGTATACCCATAGCGGTGCCGAACAGGGATATGTTCCAGTCTGTCTCGGGCAGGGTGACATCCCTTCTTGACCTGGGGCTATCCAAAACAATACTTCCAGCGGCGTTCTCGCTTCACGTCGAAGCTCAACGTACAGTAGTACGATTCACCCCATC
>JAJDBL010000297.1 GCA_029261375.1 Nitrospirales bacterium | reverse complement strand
CATGAAGCATTCGACTCACGCGCTGACGTGAGTCATAGCAAAATCTGTGTTTTAACCTTCAACCTTCAACCTTCAGTCTAAACACCTGCTTCGCGCCCCTCCATTTTGACGTGCGCACGAAGCTCCTCTACACTGCGCCGATGTCCAAACGACCCGAACTTATTCTCTTCGACATTGGAAGCGTGATCATTGATGTTGATCATCGTGAAATCGCCATCCGCCTTGCCAAATCGTCCGAGGATCCTCTCTACACCGATAAAGACGAGGTCTTCGCCGCAATCAAATCCGTGAGCGCCCCCCTGATCAATGACTACGACAAGGGGAACATTTCGTCAGAAGATTTCTACGCTCAGATGGTGTCCACCTACCGACTGAAGATGGATTTTCTAGGATTTCGCGACGCGTGGAACTCATGCTTTCGCGAAAATGTGGAGGTGTCGTCACTGGTCAGTCGCCTCGGAAAGCAGTATCGCCACTTTCTACTTTCCAATACCAACGCCATGCATTACGAATACCTTCGAGACAACTTTTCCGTAATCGGTAATATCGAAACGGCTGTTCTATCCTACGAAGTGCATTCCCGAAAACCCGAGAAAGCCATCTTCGAACACGCCCTCAAACTCGGGGGCGTACCCGCCGAATCAGTCTGGTATGTCGACGACAGGATCGAGTTTGTGAATGCCGCGACGGAGCTAGGCATTCACGCGATTCAGTTTCAGAGCACTGCCCAATTCATCGAAGCGTGGGAACCCCTCCTGACCAAAGTCTGACATCACCCCTTCCGTGGCACTTCAACCAACGGGAGAAAGCTTGGCGTTAGAAGCAGGATCCCGATCCGGAGACAAACGTCCTCCACCAATAGCCACGGCAAGCGACGAGGCGAATCGTACGTCCATACGTTGAGCCGAAGCGGAGAAGCGAGAACGCCGATGGCGGCTGTTTTCAACGTTCTGCGCGGTTAGGGTGTTTCGGTCGATTGAAGCCGCCATTCTGACTTGCCCCCTTTGTAGACCGTCACCACCCGCTTCCACTCGCGGACATGGTATTTGGCCCACGCAGGCGACTCACCTTTATAGGACGCATCGGGATCTTCCCCTTCTGCTTGAAAATAGGTAGGCGACGTCAATCCGGCTTCTAAGACTTCGTCCAACAAACAGTCCGTCGTCACACCTTTTCCTGTCAGTGCGATGTCACTCAGAATGCTCAAGATCTTATTGGGTTCTTGTTCTAGGATTGATTCCATGTGGCTTCTAGCTCCAATACGGCGTCCCGAATGCGCTGGGTCGCGAGTTCATATTCGTCTTTTCCTTGTGCTTTCCACTCTTGTCGCTCTGATGCGTCGATGTACACAGGTTTCCCGAAACTGACGGTCACGCGGCCGGGTTTCGGAAGGGTTTGTCCAACCGGCCACGCCTCATAGGTTCCGTTGATCCACACGGGAACAACGGGAACGCTTAACTCTGCGGCCAAGACGCCCACACCCTTGCGAAACGGTAGCAGCGCCCCATCCAATGTCCGGCAGCCTTCGGGAAAGATCATCACCATTTTCCCTCGTCGCAACAGGGATGCCGCCACTTGCATAGCCTGCACCAGGTGGGTTTCCGTATTGACCGGGACAATGTGTCCAGCTTTCGCAAACCCTGCCGCAATCCCATCCCGAAAATACTGTTCCCAGCCTAAAAAGAACAGTCGATCAAAGACCGCATTCGGCACGAGACCTGACACCACAAACGCATCCATAAAACTGGCGTGATTGGCCGCCAGCAGGCACGGTCCCCGTTGAGGGATATGTTCAAGCCCAGAAACCGTTGCGCGAAACGCCATTCGAGCGACCAGATGCAACAATCCAGTCCCGGAGGCAATTTGAAGCCGATGCTGCCAGGAAATTTTTCGCGCGTGCGGCGAGAGACGAACAGCACCCAAGGCGCCCTCGCTGAGAATCTCCGCCCAGGAGCTCGATGACTCACCCGGAGATTGACGCACCTGAGCGCCCTCAGCAGTCTGAGGAAGATTGAGAGCGTTGATCTGCTCAATGACCTCCCGCATCGTGGACACTTCAGAGGCAAACGATTCCGGAAGCCGACCAAAATACCGCTCGAGCGCGACGACCATTTCGATCCGCTGGAGAGAATCAATTCCCAAATCCAGACCAAGATGATCGTCAAGGTGAATCACCACCTTCTCGCCACCAAGCACCTCTTTGAGGGCGGCTGCAACACTGAGCCCAGGTTCAGTCCTCAGCGTATCGCGATCTGAATCAGAACTCGGTTTCTCCGTATCGGCTCGCTGACTGGCAGCCGCTTCAACCAGCGCACGGACCCGATGCCGCTGTAACTTCCCAAGCCTCGTGCGTGGAAGCGGCTCCTTGACCACCGTCATGCCCGTCACACGCTTGTACGGTGAGAGCTTGCCCGACAGGCCATGGAGATCGCTGCGTATCGTTTCTTCAACGTTTCCAATTTTCTGTGCTTTGAAATACGTGAAATCAGGATAGACAACGGCATGCAAAGCGTCGCCACTTTGCCCTGGCCGTTCAATGCCAATCACGCAAACATCTGCCATTGCTGGGCTCAATTGGTACACCGCCTCCACATCTTCGGGATAGACGTTCTTGCCTCCGGCCAGAACGATGAGTTCCTTCCGTCGGCCGGTGAGAAAAAGGTATCCGTCTTGATCAACGTATCCGAGGTCTCCAGTCCACAATGCACCATCACGGATGATCTCCGCCGTGGCCTCGTCGTTGCGAAAATATCCCAGCATGACATTCGGACCACGTGCGACGACTTCCCCGACGCCGGAGGCATCCTGTTCGCCGATTCCAATCTCAACGCCCTCCATCGGTCGTCCCACCGATCCGATCTTCTGGCGCGTCAAAGGATTGAACGTAAGAATCGGAGAGGTTTCGCTCAGCCCATACCCTTCCAATACCGTAAAGCCCATGCGGTACAGAAATCGCGCGACGTCTGGATCAAGCCTTGCGCCCCCGGAAATCAACAGTCGAAGCGAGGAACCAAACCGTGCGTGAGCTTCCGGAAATAGCGTTCTGCCGATATTCTTGTTCATCCGATCACGCACGATTCCGGAACATGACATCAAGCCCGAGGCAATCTTCTGGACAAGCGGTGGACGTTTTTCCAACTCGTTCACCATGGCCCGGTGGAATTGCGCGAACACTTGCGGAACCCCGACAATCACCGTCACCGCGGCATCTCGAACACACGCGAGCAATTCCGGTCCTTTGAGCGTCTTGAGAAAGGTAATGCGCGCGCCTAAGAGCAAAGGGATAAGGAACGAGACCATAAAGGGATACGCATGGTGGAGGGGCAAGATAGAGAGGATATTGTCGGCTTCAGTCGCCAAGCCTGCACGCGTGATCGCGTCGGCATTGGACAGGAGATTTCGATGCGAAAGCAGCACACCTTTGGGATTGCCTGTCGTTCCCGAAGTATAGAGCAACGACGCGACCGCGTTGGGGTCAATCGCAGCAAGGCGCGCCTCAATCCCCTCAACCGCCGGGCCATGATCTGCAATGAGGTCCCGAAAGCCGTGTTCAGCTTCATCAACCCGCTCGTCCAGGGTCACAATAATCTGTTGTACGTCGCCAGCGCTGACTAGTGGCCGGGTCCCATCCGTCACAATCAGAAGATGAGGGTCACAATCCTTGATTAAGGTCTGAACCTCATCAGCGGTGTATTGCACATCAAATGGAACAACAATGGCCCCGAGCGTGACGATCCCAAGATACGCAATGCCCCACTCAGGGCGGTTTTCGGCAAGAAGAACGACACGATCCCCAGGCCCAACCCCTAACGCGAGCAACCCAGCGGCAAATCGCCT
The DNA here is from genome assembly GCA_029261375.1 of Nitrospirales bacterium. Classification (GTDB taxonomy): domain Bacteria; phylum Nitrospirota; class Nitrospiria; order Nitrospirales; family UBA2166; genus UBA2166. The sequence continues at coordinate 1,649 of JAJDBL010000297.1, read as the reverse complement.
GACGGTATGTCCAAGGTCGCGATAGGTTAATCGATCCCGGATAATCCCTTCATAGACCTGCATCGCGGGTTCCTGCGCACGTTGATCCGCAATAGCAAAAATCGCTGCGGGGATATTTTCACTCAATGGTAATACCTCATCACGTAGGTCATCGTAGCTTAGTGGTGGTCGAAAAGCGTCTCATTGTAGTCACTTTGTTGGGCAACCGCATTACCTGACTGAGAAGAATTGACGATCATTCCGTCACACATCGAAAACATCAGAAGTGAGTTGTTGTTTAGAGACACTTGCCCAGACAAATCCATTCACACGCAAATGGGTACCGGGGCGGCTCAAGCAGGCTGTCCGGCGAGGCCGCGTGTAAGGGGCGAGGCGAATCGTACTACTGTACGTTGAGCCGAGGCACGAAGCGAGAACGCAGCTTGCGGTAGGTTTCAGCCGCCCGCCTGAGGCTCAATTGACACTCGTTCACTTCGACCTGTATAAAAACCGGATCTACGCACAAATCCTCACCACGTGTCCCTACGGGCGCCCGTAGCTCAGCTGGATAGAGTACCTGACTACGAATCAGGGGGTCGGGAGTTCGAATCTCTCCGGGCGCGCCATTCTTACCGCAACTTACCAATGACAACAAGGGCATTCCAAAGCGCTGGAGTGCCCTCAGAGTAAACCCCGAGAGGGTACTAGCTTTATCTAGATAATGGGGCAGAACGCAGAAGGGGGGGGAAACAAAGCAACAGAACTCTGACCGCACACAGAAGTCTAATTATAGACTGGTCTACACGCCGACTTGACCGCAGAAGACTTTAACGCTCCTAGGCGCTCTTCAGTGAAAGAGCCCCTAGGACAATCGCAATGACCGACATCGGCAGGACGATTACTAAAATCGCCGCGGAATGATTGAGCTTCTCGTAGAGTGCCCCAATCTCAGACGGTGTCGCGGGCTCAACGTTGGTAATGAGAGGATACATCGCGGCAATTGCCGAATCGAAACTCACAATCGCACTGATTCCAACAAAAAATACCACAAGCACACTGAAACACATCACAATATTCAGCTTTGTACGCTGACTCATCTCACTCAACATGGCGCCCTCCACACGCGATGATTCCGAAACCGATAAACTGTGTATCGGTGGATCTGTCCAAAAGCTGAAGCAGAACCGTATTCTGGGGGCTCACGCTCCCAACCATCAGAGACACGTGCGAGCTGGCGACACACACGCCACAGCGAAATCAGCTCAGGATGAGCATCCAGCTCCCGTCAAGGTAAACTTCGAGACAAGGCTTTGCATTTCGGCAGCTTGCGCTGAAAGTTGTTCCGACGACGCAGCCGACTGTTGTGACACCGCTGCATTGTGCTGCGTGACTTGATCAGCGTCACCAACAGCGGTGGAAATATCCGATACGCCCTCGCTCTGTTTATATGAGCCTTCAGCAATCTTCGACATCAGTGAATAGACTTCATTGACTTGTTCACTCACCTCCTCAAGGCTGGCCAACGCTTCTTCGTTGATCACGACGCCATCATCCGCGTTTTTTGCGGACTCCTCAAGTAAATCCGCGGTATTCTTAGCCGCCTCGGCACTCCGCATGGCTAAATTCCGCACTTCCTCAGCGACCACTGCAAAGCCTTTTCCCGCGTCCCC
>JAJDBL010000296.1 GCA_029261375.1 Nitrospirales bacterium | reverse complement strand
CTCCCGTTCCGTCAAAATTATGACAGAAACTTCTCCATTGAACAGTAGATTGACACCACAATTGTGCTGGCCGATATCCATCTACAGGTTGATCCTCTACCCTGAGGAACGAGTGGGTGCTAGAAGCAGCGTTATCGGTAGGCATAGAAGATGCCACCTGCAAGGACATAGGTCCATGGATGTGACAGGAGAAAACGGCACAGCGACCCCTGACGCACCAGTGATTCGCTAGTCTCGCCAGTGATCATGCATTCTAACAACCGAACGCATGTCCGATGATGTTCGCAAATAGCGTCTATGCCGCGCGTGCAAAGCCGTTCTCGTCATCGATACCGTGCAAACATCACCCAAGCCTGGGAAAATACATCTACCAGGTTGAACTTAGATACGTCATTCCGTACTAGCACGACCCTCCCGATGGACGCGCAGAGTACGCGAAGACTTTCCGGTTACGGCCTGAATTGCGCTCCTCGCCACTTCAACAATCGCTTTAAGTTCATGGGTCGTTGCCGCTAGCGGTGGCATCAACACGAGTATATTCCCGATGGGCCGGATAATGAGCCCACGACGGCGAGCTTCCATGGTCACGCAATGCCCGATCCTGTCCTCGATTCTATAGGGAGCCTTCGTTCGCTTGTCCTTGATCAGCTCTATGCCCACCATCAGGCCTAGCTGCCTGACTTGACCAACATGCGCCAGTGGTTTCAGACGCTTCAGCGCAACGTGCAAAGCACGGGCTTTTCCGGGCAGCCTTTGGAGAAGACGGGTACGCTTAAACTGCTCCAGGTTGGCCAGGGCTACCGCACATCCCAGCGGATTTCCGGTGTAGCTGTGCCCATGAAAGAAGGTTTTGAACTCGTCATATCTACCCAGAAAACCGTCATAGATTCGTTGCGTGGCTAATGTCGCCGCGAGTGGCATATATCCGCCAGTCAACCCCTTGCTGACAGCCATTAAATCCGGGGTGACGTTCTCGTGATCACAGGCAAACATCTTCCCTGTCCGCCCAAAACCCGTTGCGACTTCATCCGCAATCATCAACACATCGTAGCGGGTACAGAGTTCACGGATCTGCCTTAAGTAGCCTGTCGGGCTGGTAATCATTCCACCGACCCCCTGAATCATCGGCTCAATGACCAATGCAGCAATTTCATGATGATGTTCTCTAAGCGTTACTTCAATCGGCTCGATACACGCGAGGCGGCAACTGGGATAACTCATCTGAAGCGGACATCGATAGCAATAGGGTGGGGCTGCTTTAAAGGTTTTGAACAATAAGGGCTTATAGGTTTCGTGGAAGAGCGAAATTCCACTCAGGCTAACTGTTCCAAGAGAATCACCATGGTAGGCCATGTCAAACGAAAGAAACTTTTTCTTCTTCCGAAGCTTCGGAGTTTGTTGCTGCCAGAATTGATAGGCGATCTTGATCGCGATCTCCATCGCGCTCGAACCGTTATCCGAGTAGAAGACCTTCTGAAGGCCTGACGGAGCAATCTGAATGAGCTGCTTGGCAAGCTCGATTGAGGGTACATTGCTCAGTCCAAGAAGTGTCGAGTGGGCAATTTTTTGAAGTTGGGTTCGAAGCGCACGATCGAGTGCTGGAACTCGATGCCCATGAATATTCACCCAAATTGAAGAGACGCCGTCGTAATACCGTTTCCCGTCTGTATCGATGAGATAGCGGCCATCTCCCCGGTCAATGATGAGGGGCGGCTCCTCTTCCCACTCACGCATCTGCGTAAACGGATGCCAGACGAACTCATGGTCATCGCGTTGAAGGCACTTCTGACGAGTTTTTTCGACAGATGAACGCCCAGATGAAGCACGGTTTCCACGTTGTGAAGGGGTCTGCCGACGAGCCACGCGGCAAATTATAAAGTGGAGCTTCACCTTTTGACAATGAATTGATTGGACGCTTATAATTCCCTGTTTGCCATGTCATTGGGAGAATTCAGATTCAGCAACACATCAGGAACTTCGCGATCATCGCACATATCGATCATGGCAAATCAACACTTGCTGATAGGTTGCTCGAAACAACCAACGCCATCTCCTCCCGAGAGTATCGGGAGCAGTTTCTCGACGATATGGACCTGGAACGTGAACGCGGAATCACGATAAAGGCACGTGCCGTTCGCACGACCTATCTCGCCAGTAACGGATCCTCTTACCAGCTTAATCTCATCGATACCCCCGGACACGTTGATTTCAATTATGAGGTATCACGCAGTCTTGCGGCATGCGAGGGCGTGTTGCTCCTGGTAGATGTTGCCCAAGGGGTCGAGGCCCAAACGATCGCCAACGCCTATCTTGCGCTTGAGCACGACCTCACCATGCTTCCAGTGCTCAATAAAATCGACCTACCAAGCGCTGATATCGAGGGAACAAAACGGCAAATCGAAGACGTCATTGGACTTGATGCGTCTGACGCCATACACGTCAGTGCCAAAACAGGGGATGGGGTTCACGACGTGCTCGAGGCCATCGTGGCCAGAATTCCCGCACCAACCGGTGATCAAGATGCCTCCCTCAAAGCACTCGTAATGGATTCTTGGTTCGACGACTACCAAGGCGTCATCGTCCTAACTCGCATCATCGACGGTAGCGTGAAAGCCGGAGTCAAATTACAAGTGATGTCCACCGGCAAAGTAGTCACCGTGGGTGAGGTTGGCATTTTCGCCCCGAAACGAGAACGGTGCGAGCAGCTGAATACTGGTGAAGTCGGCTATATCGTCTCCGGCATCAAGCGGCTAGGGGATATCACGATCGGGGACACGTTGACCGACGCAGATCGGCCAACTGAAACCCCCTGTACAGGCTATCGAGAGCCGAAACCTATGGTGTTTTGCGGCCTATACTCGTCCGCCGCTGAACAATACGAAGAATTGCGAGACTCACTAGAAAAACTAAAGCTGAATGACGCGTCGATCCGCTATGAGCCAGAAAATTCTTTAGCGTTGGGATTTGGATTTCGCTGCGGTTTTCTTGGCCTTCTGCACATGGAAATCATCCAAGAACGCCTGGAACGCGAATACGGTCTCGATCTGATCAGTACGGTTCCCACAGTCGTATACAAGGTCACACTGACCGACGAATCTGTCATTGAGGTTGATAACCCTGCAAAATTTCCCGATCCCCATCATATGTTAGCGGTCGAGGAGCCTTATGTTGACGCAACCATTATGACTCCGGAAGCCTACGTTGGACCACTCCTAGCCCTCTGCCAAGAACGGCGTGGTATTCAGAAGAGTCTGACTTACACCGGAGTCAGCCGCATTCTCCTTTCGTATCGGCTTCCGCTCAACGAGATTGTGCTTGATTTCTATGATCGCCTCAAATCATGTACACATGGATATGCCACGTTTGACTATGAGTTTGCCGGATATCAACCGACACATGTCGTGAAGATTGATATTCTAGTAAACGGGGAATCCGTTGATGCTCTTTCCTTCATAGCCCCACGAGAAGTCGCGCCGTATCGAGCCCGCAAGCTGGCAGAGAGAATGAAGGAAGAAATTCCACGACAACTCTATGAAGTCGCCATCCAGGCAACAATAGGGCAGAGAATCATTGTGAGAGAAACCGTCAAAGCGCTCCGCAAAGATGTCACGGCAAAATGCTACGGAGGTGATATCACACGCAAACGGAAGTTATGGGCGAAGCAAAAGGAAGGGAAAAAGCGCATGAAGCAGGTGGGGAGGGTGACCATCCCACAGAAAGCGTTCCTTGCGTTGCTTCGAATTAACGACTAGCAATGGCACCAATTGATAGACGTATCATTAAAAATGAAAAACGTGGGCGTCGGTAGAAACATTGTTACCTGTTTCCACCTTCAATCTTCAGCCTAAATACCTGGGTTAACTATATGGCAAACAATCCCTCTGACGTGATCGCTGAACCGATGCAGGAACCACCGATGGACGAGAATATTGAGCCAAAGCGCGTGAGAACTGAGACACCGAGGAAATCGCTCCTTCGTGAGTATACGGAAGCGATTATTATCGCGGTCATTCTCGCACTCATCATACGAACATTTGTCGTACAGGCATTTAAAATTCCGTCAGGATCCATGATTCCAACGTTGCTGGTTGGCGACCATATTCTTGTGAATAAGTTTTTATTCGGTGTGAAGGTTCCATTCACTGACAAGATACTGTTTTCTTTTGATGACCCTGAGCGCACAGATATTATTGTCTTCAAGTACCCTGAGGATGAAGACAAAGACTTTATCAAACGCATTGTCGGACTCCCGGGAGATCGGATCGCGATTCGCGACAAAGTCTTGTATGTCAACGATACTCCGATGGTCGAACCGTATACACAGTATACTGACGCGACGATCTTGCCAGCCGGGGTTCATCCTCGGGACACCCTCGGGCCCATCACCGTGCCCTCAGATC
>JAJDBL010000295.1 GCA_029261375.1 Nitrospirales bacterium | reverse complement strand
AGCACTATTCTGAAAAACAGCGCCGTCTACAATGGCGATGATGGTATTAGTAGTTTCCTCGGAAGCACCCTCACCGGGAATACGGTGAGAGACAATAATTGGATGGAAGTGTCGTTCGTTTCAAATCGACGGTAACTGGGGGGACGACCCCACGATGCTTCTGGTCAATCCTTCCGCCTTTTTTTTGGAGCGAGACAGTGGCATGGCGTGTGTCCGGCAGACACGATTTAAGCTTCTGTCGACTCTGAATGCTGTTTCTTGTTTCGCACCACCCACCACAGCAACCGGCTGGTTTGCACGGCAGCGTACACCGAGAAGCCAATTAACATGATATGGAAGCCCGTCTGGTTCCAGTCCCATGTTTCCGGTGAGTGGAGAATGAGCCCTAACGCGACGTGTGCCCCCGCACCCATCGACAGTGCAAAGACAATAGATTCACGAAAGACTGTCTTCTTGCGTTCAGAGTAATCGAGCGCCATTACCCGCCTGACGCTCGTTCAACGTGTCCGCCGAACTTCTCTCGCATTGCCGATAGGACCTTTTCTGAGAACGTGTGCTCTTGTCGGGAGCGGAATCGTGCGAAGAGGGACGCGGCGAGAACATCGGCTGGAACGGCTTCCTCAATTGCAGCGTTGATCGTCCATCGTCCTTCGCCGGAATCTTGCACGAAGCCCGTGTAGTTTGAAAGATCCGGATTTTCAATTAGTGCCATTGCAGTGAGATCTAACAACCAGGAACTGACGACACTGCCTCTTCGCCATACTTCAGCAATGTCGGCGAGGTTGAGGTCAAAGCGGCAGGCTTCTTCGATTTGAGTTGAATTGGCATTGCGCATGATGTCAAAGCCTTCACCATAGGCTTGCATGATCCCGTATTCGATACCGTTGTGAACCATTTTCACGAAGTGGCCGGCGCCGGGGGGGCCGCAATGGAGATACCCATCTTCAGAGGTTCCGCCCGCCTTTTCACGTCCAGGTGTGCGTTCGATCTCTCCTCGGCCGGGGGCAAGCGTCTTGAAAATAGGGTCGAGCGTGGTGAACGCCTCCTTGGACGCACCTATCATCATGCAATACCCTCGGTCGAGGCCCCACACGCCGCCGCTGGTTCCAACATCCACGTAATGGATGCCTTTTTCTTTGAGGGTATTCGCACGTCGGACGTCATCTTTGAACATCGAATTGCCACCATCGATGATGATGTCGCCTTTGCCGATGAGTGTGCCGAGTTGGGTCACCACGCCTTCAGTGATGTCGCCAGCTGGGAGCATGACCCAAATGGCTTTTGGACTCGACATCTTGCTTACGAGGTCTTCCACAGATGCGGCTCCGACTGCACCTAGTCCTTCGTATTTTTTAACGGCATCGGTGTCGGTCGCATAGACAACCATGTTGTGCCCATCGCGCATACATCGTTCTGTCATGTTGCCGCCCATGCGGCCAAGTCCAATCATGCCAAGTTGCATTCTGTTTCTCCTTCCGTGGAATGTTGAAGATGGTCTCCAGCTACGTTCTCGCTACGCTGTTCGGCTCAACGTACAGCAGTACGCCTCGCCTCAGAGCTCGCTGGGGCCTCGCTGGAAGATCCATTTTGAACATCCTCTATTCGGTTAGTGTAATGCTTCTTCTATCGTCTGTTTCAGCAGGGCGAGTCCAGCGGGTACGTCTTTGCCGAGGTGTACTCTTAGGGCGCGGCGACCACGTTCTGACAAGACCTGAAAATCACCTCTCGCTTGCGCTGCTTTGACGGTTCCAAAGGTATATTTCTGACCGGGGACCTGCAGGTCGTTTCCGTCGTCGCATGTAATTTGGAGAAACACTCCAGAGTTTGGACCGCCTTTATAGAGCTGACCTGTGGAATGCAGAAATCGTGGCCCATATTCCAAACAGGTGGCCACGTGTTTGGTGTCACGCACGGCAAGGCGCATGTGATTGAGGGGCTCATGGTGGACGTCGCTCATTTCAATATACGCGAGCAGGCCAACGTAATCTCCTTTTGTCACGCGACCGAGGTGTGCCTTGAGATAACCCAAGAGTGTCTTGTCCGCGCCCGCGATGCTCGCGAGAGCATCGGCATTCTGTTCATCAGTAAACAGCGCAATACCTTGGTCTTCAAGGATTGGGGTCTCAGGAGGGAGTGATCCGACCTTCTCATATTCAGTCGTCAACACGCGCGTCGCAATCTTGCTTGCTTCCACATCTGGTTGGTTAAACACATTGATCCCAAGGACCGCGCCCGCGACGGCTGTCGCCATTTCCCACCGGAACATCTCTCCACCAAGTTCATACCGATCTGTCAGGCGAATTTGCACCATCGGGTGTCCTGAAGACTGTAATTGGTTAATGGCTACGTCTTGGTGTGTGTCGTTATCACCAGCTAGCGTGATGTAGACGAACAGGCGATCATGTCCGTAGACCTCGGGCGGACCGCATTCCTCAAGGTCAATTGGAACTACGCCTTTCCCCTCTTTTCCCGTTGACTCAGCCAGCAGTTGCTCCAACCAGCCTCCGAAGGCACGCAGTGCTGGGGATGTGACGATGGTTAGTTTGTCTCGCCCTTCTTTGGCACACACTCCGATGATGGTTCCCAGCATCACGCCAGGGTTGTACTTGGGTGAGACCGTACTCCCGGAACGTTCGGCCATGTCTTTGGCATGAGTCAGGAGTTTGCGGATATCCATCCCCATCGAGGTTGCTGGAATGATGCCGAAGTTTGACAGCGCAGAGTATCGCCCTCCACTGCTTGGGAGCCCGTAGAAAATCGTATCGAAGCGATCTGTTTCCGCCACCTTTTGCATGTTGGATCCGGGGTCAGTGATGGCGATGAAATGTGTTCCAACCTTTTCCGATCCGACCACTTGAGTGATGCGATCGAAAAAATACTGTTTGAGGATATTGGGTTCCAACGTCGAGCCAGATTTGCTTGCGACGATGACTTTCGTGCGGGCGAGATCTAGTCGTGATTCAGTCGCGGCGATCTGCGCGGGATCTGTCGAATCCAATACATGCAGATTTGGGAATCCTATGCCGGTCGAAAACGTTCGTGTAAACACTTCGGGACAAAGGCTGGAACCGCCCATGCCGAGCAACAGCACATGGGCGAAGCCAGCCTCAGCAATTGTCTGCCCCGCCTGCTCGAGGGTGTTGATATCGGCCAACTGTTCTGTGGCTATCTCTAGCCATCCAAGCCAGCTAGCTTCGTCGGTTCCAGACCACAGTGACGCGTCTTTCGCCCACAGTTTCTGCACCTTCTTGTCGGCGCTCCACACCTCAAGCGACGTTTGTACCGCAGTTTCTAGTGCGTCTGGAAGGTGTACATTCATGGCTTCACCTCTTTGTATACTTCGCCTCAATGGCGTTGACTTTTTCTAGCCGCCGCGCATGGCGCTCTTCAGCGGTGAACAATGCCGAGACAAATGCGGCAGCGATCTCTCGTGCCGGCTCTTGTCCCAAGATTCGTGCGCCCATGCACAGCACGTTCATGTCGTCATGCTCCACACCCTGATGTGCGGAGTAGTGATCATGGCAGAGGCCAGCTCGGATCCCAGGAAACTTGTTGGCCGCCACGGTGACACCGACACCACTGCCACACAGAATGATGGCGCGATCGACGTTGCCTGATCGAACGGCTTCACAGGCTAGTGTTGCGATATCCGGATAGTCGACGGATGGGGTTGGAGCATGTGTTCCCAGGTCGTGTACCTCGTGGCCTGACGCCATGAGGTCAGCGGCAAGTATGCTTTTCAACGGGTACCCGGCATGATCTGCGGCAATGGCAATCTTCACTGGTGCAGTCTCTCCTTTGTGATGCGCCTGTATTGGAATGCGGATTATACCTAAATTGAGAGATTATTAGGGATGAGGGTGGTTCTAAGGCAATGTCGCTACACCTAACTCGAGTGCTGAGGGCTGTTGAACTGCCGTTGTGCAGGGGGTGGGCGAAGCCTACCATATAGAACTGCTCAATTTTTTGGATAGATTGTCGTCTTGGGGAATGCAGCGATCCAGGCAAACCAGAACGTATGATGTGCCGGAATCTGAGTCAGCTGTTGGCCGGTGAGGGGGCCTGCGGTGGCTTTTCCCGCAAAGTTCCAGGTTGATTGTGTCTGGTGGTCGGTATAAGCCTGATCCTTGACGACAAAGGAGAGTGTTGTCGACATCGTTGTCGTGTTGAATGCCGTTGCAGCCGATCTATTCTGATTGGTAAAAATCACGATAGATGTTTTGCCCAACTGATCCATCGTTGCGCTGGGATCGAGGTGGTTAAGAGGGTAGGCTCTTGTCTGTCC
>JAJDBL010000294.1 GCA_029261375.1 Nitrospirales bacterium | reverse complement strand
ACGCGAACCCCGGTATGGATGAGCCACGGAGATCGCATCGATCGACTCCCACCTGGGTTCACTGCGATCGCGCATACCGCGAACTCACCCATTGCAGCCATGCGTGATAGCACGCGTCGTATTTTCGGATTGCAGTTTCATCCAGAAGTGGTACATACCCCCAAAGGCACACAGATTCTTCGTAACTTTGTGTATCGTGTGTGCGGATGCCAAGGCACGTGGAACACCACGTCATGGATAGAACCCATGGTCGCTGAGGTACGGAAGCAGGCTCGCTCAGGCCATGTTATTTGCGCATTGAGCGGCGGAGTGGATTCCACCGTCGCCGCAGCGCTGACCCACCGTGCGGTTGGCGACCGGCTCACCTGCATCTTTGTCAACAACGGATTATTGCGAGCGAATGAGTCGCAATCTGTCCTGACAAGTCTACGGACACACTTGAATCTGAACCTTCGGTATATCGATGCAAGCCAGCAGTTTTTGCGTGCCCTGAAAGGCGTCGTCAATCCGGAACGGAAGCGTAAGATTATTGGGCGCGAATTTATTCGTGTGTTCGAAGCCGAGGCGAAGAAGATCGATGCACAATCGAAAGAGAGCCCAGTGTCGCATCTCGTTCAGGGAACGCTGTATCCAGATGTCGTGGAAAGCGGTGCGACGCTCGGACCGTCAGCCGTCATCAAGACACATCATAACGTCGGTGGGCTACCCGCACGAATGAAACTCAAGGTCGTCGAACCACTTCGTGATTTGTTCAAAGATGAGGTTCGCCGACTCGGAACGGAACTCGGCCTTCCGGATGAACTTGTGTGGAGACAGCCGTTTCCCGGCCCTGGATTGGCGATTAGAATCATCGGACCAGTAACCCGGCCAGCCCTCAAGATCCTCCGCGAAGCCGACGTGATCGTCCAAGAAGAAGTCGGGCCCGCTGGATTAGGCCGCAAGGTATGGCAAGCATTTGCCGTGCTGATCCCGGTAAAAACAGTGGGAATTCGCGGTGACAAACGCTCCTACGAACATGTCGTGGCTGTTCGCGCTGTCCAAAGTGACGACGGCATGACCGCCGATTGGGTGCGGCTCCCATACGACATGCTTGGACGCATTGCGCACCGCATTACCAACGAAGTCAAAGGCGTGAACCGCGTGGTGTATGATCTAAGCACAAAACCGCCAGGCACCATCGAGTGGGAATAGTGAAAAATCCCGTCTTGCAGGCGCTGCCAGCGTTGAACATCGGCTCAAAATGCTCGTGTACGGTCACTACACTCCTCTTTTTCGCCAATGTTTGCCTTGCCAGCACATCCAACCCGGAATTTTTCAAACGCCTTCGGTTAGAAATCGACGTATGATTCGAATTCAAAAAGTAATTGCGGACGCGGGGATTAGTTCTCGCCGGGCGGCAGAACAGCTCTTACTTCAGGGTCGAATCATCGTGAACGGTCAGGTCGTCAGCGAATTGGGCACGAAAGTCGATCCCGATCGAGATCATATTCGTGTAGATGGAAAACTGATTCCCAACTCGCAACCGAAGGTGTATATGATGCTTCACAAACCGCAAGGATGTGTCAGCACGTTGCATGATCCCGAGGGGAGAAAGACCATCAAGGATTTTTTTCGCACGTCGTCGCTCCGGCTGTATCCGGTTGGTCGACTAGACTTCAATACCGAAGGCCTTATCCTTCTCACGAACGACGGTGATTTTGCGGCACGACTGCTCCACCCTCGCTTCCACGTACCGAGAACATATGTCGCCAAGATCTCCGGGACGCTCACGGATCAGAGCATTGCACAATTGAAAAACGGCGTGATGCTTGATGGTGAGATGACGGCTCCATGTCGAATCAATAAGCTCAAGAAACTTGCGACAAACTCCTGGCTTGAGATTACGCTCTACGAAGGGAGAAAACGGCAGATTCGTCGGATGATGGAGACGGTGGGGTGTTCGGTGATACGGCTGAAACGTATCGGGTTCGGATCACTTCGTATCGGCACCCTCGCGCCGGGACAGAGCCGGCCACTTGAACATGAAGAACTCACACAGCTTCGGACATCCATGGAAGGGACAAAAAAGCGTTCACGTCCCAGCGACACGCATTGACATGACGAAACGAACGCACTATTGCGGTGATCTGCGCAGCGCCGATGAGAGCAGGACCGTCACGCTCATGGGCTGGGTCCACAGGCGACGTGACCACGGTGGGTTAATTTTCATCGATCTTCGTGACCACACTGGCGTAACACAGATTGTCTTCAATCCGGATATCGACACTGCAAGCCACACCGACGCCCACACCTTACGATCGGAATACGTGCTTGAGATCATGGGAATGGTCATGATCCGCCCAGAGGAGACGGAGAATCCCACTATCTCAACCGGTGCGATTGAAGTCTTCGTTAACCAACTGGACATTCTCAATACCTCGAAAACACCCCCGTTCCTGCTTGAAGATGATCCCGGCGCGGACGAACCGGTTCGGATGAAGTATCGATATATCGATCTCAGACGGGCCCCCATGCAACGCGCCCTACGGTTGCGCCACGAGAGCCTCCACATGATTCGCGACTACTTTCACGCGCAGGGCATGATTGAAGTTGAAACACCCATATTAACCAAAAGCACCCCGGAAGGTGCGCGTGATTATCTGGTTCCGAGCCGCACACATCCTGGAGAGTTTTTCGCTCTCCCTCAGTCTCCCCAACTGTTTAAGCAGTTACTCATGATTTCGGGGATGGACCGCTACTATCAGGTCGCGCGCTGTTTCCGCGATGAAGACCTTCGAATGGATCGGCAACCGGAATTCACACAGATCGATATCGAGTGTGCCTTTGTCGACCGCGATGACATGTTCACACTGATTGAGCCCATCATTACGAAACTGGTCAAAGAGTTCCGCACGCTCGACCTTCCACAGCCGTTCCCCCGCATGAGCTACCAGGAAGCCATGGATAGCTACGGGTCGGACAAACCCGATCTCCGATACGGCATGGTGTTGCGGGACGTGAGTCACATCGTCGCAGAATCAGGGTTTAAAGTGTTCAAGGATGCCGTTGCCAAGGATAGAGTGGTCAAAGGACTGGCAATCTCTGGCATGGCTACTGCGTCGCGTGGTGAAACTGACGGACTGACCACCTCTGCCCAGAAACTCGGAGCCAAGGGGCTTGCATGGATAAAAGTGACGGATACCGGATTCGAGTCCCCCATTCTTAAATTCCTAGGTGAGACGGTTGCACAAGAACTTGCAAAGGCACTCGAGGCTGCTGTTGGCGATCTCATGATTTTCGTAGCCGACCGGTATGATGTCGCGGTTTCGGTGCTGGGCTCACTCCGCGTGGATGTAGCCGAACAACGCAACGTCATTCCCAAAGACACAGTTCGTCCGCTGTGGGTGACAGATTTTCCGTTGGTCGAAAAAGGCCCCGGCGATCACCGATACACCGCCATTCACCATCCATTCACCGCGCCTCTCGACGAGGACCTCGATACACTCGACTCGGATCCTACACAAGCCAAAGCGAAGGCGTATGATCTGGTGATCAATGGTTTTGAAATCGGTGGGGGCAGCATCCGTATCCACAAACACGATGTTCAACAGAAAATGCTCACGCTGCTTGGGATCAGTGAAGATGAAGCGCAAGCGAAGTTCGGTTTCTTACTTGGTGCGCTGGAATACGGTGCCCCACCACACGGTGGCATTGCGATCGGTTTCGATCGCTTGGTCATGTTGCTGACAGAAGCCAGCTCAATACGCGATGTCGTTGCATTCCCAAAAACCCAATCTGCAACCTGTCCATTAACGGATGCTCCATCCCCAGTCAGTCCCGCCCAACTTCTCGAAGTGCATCTCAAAACGTTGGATCGCACGAAATAACCCCATAGGATAACCCGCGATGCGGTGGCTCTTTGTTAGTTTGCTTCTAGTGTCGGTTGCTCTGGCCGAGACAGCGACTGCTGAATGTGACAGAGCAATTGATGGTTCCCTCAAATGTGGGCCCGGCTACTGTATGACGGGGAAAGATGCGCTCGTGTGGTGTTCTCCACACGAACATGGCGGAGTCGTTGCCGACCTCAAAGGAATCATCTGGGCAGGCAAAGGCAAGTGCGCACTTGATGCTCACGGCCAGGTCAAGTGCTCACCGTTTCCCGAAGGCGGGGTCAGAATCAATCCCGTCGGCGACGCAAAGGCTGGAAAAGGCCAATGTCAGACGGAACGCCCTGTCTACTACGAATCCCGGGTCTTCTGTTCCGTGCAAAAACGTGGACACGCGAGAGTGCATATCGATGGCACAATCATCTGTGAGGGGGGCTGTGTCTTAGGAATCGACGCCATAGCTGCCGAGCCTGCAATCCCAGGGGTTGGGGAGGAACCGACAGGGATTAAGCCACGAATTCAACACTTCTTCCGCCGATAACTGCCGCCAAAAGCTAGAGATCTTTGGCTATGTGATCCGTAAACCCGTCACCATCTGTGATGGCATCTTTAAAAAACTTCCGTAATAACTCACTTCCAGTCAGGGTTAAATGGTTTTTGTCGAAGTAAAGAGGCTTACCTTCTCCATCTATGATCAGGCACAGCGTTTCACAGAAAAGATGCCCCACTCGGTATACTCTGAAGTTCTTAGAAGTCATCGTTGAGAGCTCGTCATAAAACTTACGGTTCGAGTTTTCATGCTCTTCAAGGGACTGCCTTGGGAGACCTTCGTTGAATCTTATATTCTTCCATAACACTTCTGGAATATGCGCGCTCCAGGTGGGAGCGGGCATAATATAGGCCAAAAATATTCCCTCATTTTTTGTCAGTTCAACCAACTCTCCCACAACTGATATATCGACTGCATTGGGAGAGTAATGTAGAAAAATGGCGTTTGCCCCATGAGATTTCGCCTCCTCTACGATCTGCCGAGAACCCAGCCTACCATCCATTAGAGGTTCATTGGGCACAATAAAGCGAACGGTAACATTCAGACTTTGGGCAACCGACGCAAAAGTAGATTTGATCGAATCTGCATGACTATTCCCAACCAACAAAATACGCTGTGTGGGATTTTCAATACGTGTCGTGATTTCACATGAGACCGCTGTCGGCTCAAATAGTCGAGAAAGCTTCCCACATCTGTAGGTATCTCTATCTTCCCACGCGCCAAACACCAGCATCTCATGTTCTGAGAATTTGAGTTTTTGAATGAGAGGGCCTCCTATCGAAAGAACAAACGCGATACATGGGAGTGCAATCAGCCATTGAAGTGCTTTTCTTGTCCTGCGTAGCGGTGTTTCTACCAGCCGATACATGAGTACCGAAAGCAGAAGAACAATGGTGACCAAACCAAGCGTGTGTATGAGGCTACTCGTTCTCAAAATGGTACCCGAAAACGGTTGGTAGAGAAAAAGAACGATGACGGGGAAATGCACCAAATAAATAGAGTACGAATACGTTCCGGCGAGTTCGAGAAGTGATGCCAATGGTGAATCTTCGACAGACTTCGGTATACCAACTGCCAGGACAATCGCTGTCGCAAGACTCACAACGAGTGCATACGCGCCCGGGTGCCCATTGATAAAGCCAAACGCTTGGCCATCAACATTCATCGTTGGAATGCCAATGAGAATGATCAGTGCGGGAACACCAAACCAAGACTTCGCTCCCTTGGCTACAGCGCCATCTTCAACACAATAACGTGCGACACAATATCCAATGAGAAACTCCCACAATCGTAATGGCATCATAAAGAAAGAGGTTTTAGGTGAGAGACCTACCACGAAAACGCAGGACACAAGTGAGAGCAATAGAAGAAGCGGCAACACGATTTTGTGTTTATGAAACGCCCAGAAAAGAAACGGGATGATGAGATAGAATTGGATCTCTACCCCTAGTGACCACAAATGAAGCAACGGATTGAACTCAGCCTTGCTAAAGTACGAGTTTTGCAACCAATACCCGACATTGGGAACAAAAACCGTTGCAAACATCGATTGTTTAACAACTTGATTAAACTCATTTGGTAGCGTCAAGAATATCGCGACCACTGTGGTGAGCAAAATAGTCGTAAAATATGCTGGTAACAGCCGCTTTGCTCGTTTCATGAAAAATTCGAGTTTTTTGTTGCTGTCGTAAAGGATGGCCATCAGAAAGCCGCTGATCACAAAGAATACGTCAACACCAAGAAACCCACTTTCTACTCCGCCTAGTTCAAGATGAAATAAAACGATCAAGAACACGGATATTCCTCGTAAGATCTGTATATCTTTTCTGTAGACCATTCCTACCTCAAACCCCTGAGAGAAATCGCCCGGGTTACGCGAGCAGTCAAGCCCATTCCTCGATCCTTGTTGTGCGCTCGAAAAAACACCGCGCTGGTAAATCGCACCTCTGGCCAGCATTGAAGATTGCTCCAACGTACGATAGCGAAGTGCCTTATCTCAGTACACCGAGATAGAAGTCGGCATTCGGAAAGGGTCTTTTGTTTTGCGGCACAACAGACGCCATCCGCGAACTCGTATGGGCAGGAACCGTCGGGTGTGAAGGTGGATGTACCCGTGGGACGTAACATACGAGCCAAGTGTCTGATACAAAGCGTCGGGGAAGTAGCTGCAAAGAGTTACGTCTGGGATTCAGTATTGCAATCGTCCGAAGTCTTCTGCGTTGACATACTCGGGGTAGTCCCGTTGCCACGCCACCAAGGCAGATCATAGAGTTCCATGTAGCGCGTGCCTATTGCTGACCAGTCCAGCTCCTCAACGAGTGCGAACGCGTTACGCGCTAATTCACTCCGACGATCCGGACTGTTGATCAGTTCCAGAATTGGCTCAACCATCTCTTCAACCTCGTCCACCATCACCAGATGTTTCCCATTCACGACTGGAAGACCTTCCACCGCTTTTCTAGTGGCAACCACCGGAATACGTGCCGCGAAGTAATCAAGCACCTTCATCCGTGTACCACCACCGGCAGTGAGCGGTATCACCGCGATATCACCCCGCTTGAGATGAGAGGCGATGTCGTCGACCGGCCCGACGAAGGTCAGGGATCGGTGTGGAGAGTACATGGGCGGACTGTCTCCAATCGCTAGGCACACAGCGCGGTGACCACGCTTCTCAAGTGCGGGAAGGATGACGGTCCCAATCGCCATCGCAGCCTGCAAATTTGGCGCATAGGAATACGGTCCGTGATACACCAAGACTGGAGTTTTTGCGGCGGAGCCATTTGTTGCCTGCGACAATGTCGGCTCTGCGCTGGAAA
>JAJDBL010000293.1 GCA_029261375.1 Nitrospirales bacterium | reverse complement strand
GGAACTCACGACGGGCTGATGGTGGTCGGGTTTTCAGGATGTTGCAGTGTTAACATGATTCGAGGTATAAACTTTCCCCACACCGGGACATCGTTTCTGGATTCGAACGGATGGTATTGACAGACACGTCAACCATACCGTAATCGCACCTAAAACCAAGGAGAGAACCATGAGTCTGAAGAAGCAGTATTTGAAAACAAAACCGATATGCAAGGTGAGTTTTGATTTACCAGCCGAGGCTACGGATGGAGCGAAGAAAGTTTGCTTGGTTGGCGATTTTAACAATTGGAAAAAGACAACCCATCCGATGAAGAAACAAAAAACTGGCGGGTTTTCGATCACCATCGATCTGACCCCTGGAAAGGAATATCAGTTCAGATACTTGATCGATGGAAAGAAATGGGAGAATGATTGGAAGGCCGATTGCTACACGCGAAGCACCTACGGAGGTAGTGATAATTCCGTAGCCGTTGTCTGAGCACGAACATACGATACGCACCGTGTGGCCTCGAACGATCCCTGCTAGAGCCAAAACGTCTCGTTGTTCTCTCCTCACGTGCCACCTCAGGTTGAATTCCTCTAGTGCTCAATGTCTTGTTTTGTCGCCAGCTGAAATGTGCAATAGGAGTCGTCCCTTTTATCTTTTCCCCTCTCCTGACGAACCCGGAACCTAGCCGACAGTTTCAGTCGACCTATACCTGACGCGTTTTTCTACATGGCGTCTTGTTTCCCTGAGGCAAAATGCCACAACCATGTGCGGATATATGCAACAAAAGGGGGAACTCCCCGTCGGAGCCGCTGGTATTGTTTTTGCGAGGGAAAATACTGGGATTAATGAGAATTCACACATGGGATCGAGTACGACATACAGCAATGCAATACAATAAACGGAGGGTAAGGAGGGTGACATCATGGCTTTTCGAGATCTTATCCCTTGGAGTTGGGGAAAGAAGAATGTTCCGGTTCATCACGAAGAGGCACATCCTGTCGCGGTATTGCAAACGGAGATGAACCATCTTTTTGATGACTTTTCGCGAACCCTGGGCTTCGGAGGTTCCAGCCCTTGGCCCTTCGGGCATGGGGCACGGGCATTCGCGCCGCAAATTGATGTGACGGAAACGGATGACGGCATTCGAATATTGGCAGAACTTCCTGGGATGGAGCAAAAAGATCTTCAGGTATCGCTGAGTGACGATATTCTCACCTTGAAAGGCGAGAAGCATATGGAGAAGGAGGACAAAGGGAAGGACTATTACCGAATGGAGCGATCCTTTGGATCCTTTCATCGTGCCGTTCAAATTCCGTGTGAGGTCAAAGCAGACCAGGTCAACGCGTCGTTTAAGAACGGGGTTCTGACCGTAACACTGCCCAAGACTGACGGAGCGAAGCAAGCGAAGAGAACGATCGAAGTAAAGACAAACTAGCGAGCTCGATGTGAGGAGGTCAACAAATGATAACTATGATGCCCAGGTCAACCAATATGCCGTGGATAGTGTGGGGAGTGTGCATGTTTACGGTGTTGGGATTGGCGCTGATGGTCGCTCTCTATGCTGCGCCGGCTGGTGCCCAAGCCGAGCAGCACATTGACATCACCATCAAGGACTTTTCGTATGGCGTGGAACAGGTGCCAATGAAGCTGGGGGTTCCGACGGTGATTCGTATTCGAAATGAGGACGCAGTACGGCATGATTTTCATTCGGCGGCGTTTCACGGAATGTTAGTTGAAATGGAACATGAAGGCGTCGTGGTCTATGGGAGGGACGTGAACGGGGTTTTTCTCGATCCTGCTCGCGGAGCTGCAATTCGGTTTACACCGGAAACCCCAGGCAGGTTTGAATTTCAGTGTTCAATACATAAGCACATGAAGGGCGAACTCTTGCTGTTGAACATCGGAGAAGTCTAAATCTCTTTCTTCACACCTGGTGAAACTTGGAGGTATGCGATATGGAAGTACATGACTCGATCCGGGAACGTTTAGAATTGCGGTTTGAGGAGTTAGCGCGTCGAGCGAAGAAAATTGAGGCAGACCTTCGTCGGAAGCCCAATGCTGACTCAGAAGAGCGTGCGACAGAGCAGGAGAATGATTCCGTACTCGAAGAGCTAGACATCAGCACGCTAGACGAGTTGCATGATGTTCAGGCGGCGTTAGGCCGTATCGAAGCGGGGACCTATGGGATCTGCGTGCGCTGCGGAGAACCAGTTGACGAGCGGCGGCTTGAAGTGTTGCCGTATACGGGAACGTGTATTACTTGCGCCTCGTAGCAGGGTGACGAAAACGGCTGCCAGCTTTGCTCTCGCTTCACCGCTTTGACTCAAGATGCGGACGTACGATTCGCCTCGTGGCTTACTGCGGCCGCGCTGGAGGACCTTTTTCGACAACCTGTAGTTTGTGCGGCAGTGTTGCAGAAAAAGATTGAGCAGTTCGCTGCGGTGTTCGTTGTGGCAGATTGTTCGCGCCTATCATCTCCTGACTACAAAATCCTCGCTCGATAACAGACGTATCGTTAAGTTTTTTGAGACCGTGCCTACTCACGGGTGCTCGGGCCTGTATCGGCTCCCTTCATTAAGATAGTGACAGATCACAGCCCAGTCCTTTGTTGTGGCGTTGCGCCTCCGGTGACACGTCTTTGAAGGGATAGAACGCCACAGTTTCTCCACTGTAGAGAATCGATCACGACCGGCGCAGCCATCCTCAGCTCGCTGCAACGCTGCGATGACGCTGCATTGCTCACCAAACTCATGACCTGTTCGTGTTGGCATGGCATTTGCGCTGTCTCCTGTGGAAGGGAGTGACGGAGTGGAATGGGGAAGATCATGCGAATAGCACCGAGTACATTATATTTCTCCCCTCACGGTGTTGGCTTGGTTGCAATGCGTCGCATGATCCTGGACTCGCCAGACCTTGCCCGCCCCTTACTCTCCTCCGCGTGAGTGGTTGTGGAGGTTACAAAGCGTTCAGCTTGGCTGCATCCGACACCGGAATAACGACGGTTTCGGTATAGAGGGTTTGGACGTTGTGTGGCCTCCCTGCCACACCGGCTCTTGAAATACAGCAGCAGTGCTGACGCAACAGGGGAGAATCCGATGAGTGAAGGAGTCTGATCATGGATATGCTCGTTGAAAAAAAGAATGTATGCATCCTAAGTCTGATTGCTCTCCTGTGCGTAGTGTTAGTCACACCCGCTGTAGCTCGTGAATCCCTCTCGTCGCTGCGGACGGACGTGAATGCGGCACAAGACGCGGCGAATAATGCGCAAGCCGATGCGGATACGGCGAATTCCGGTGTCTCTGCGAATGCAGCCGATATCAATAGGACGCAAAATGACGTTACGACCAACACGTCGGATATTGAAGTGAACAGTGATGCGATTTGTGAATTGGCCTGTGCTATGGGTGTAGACATCGTGTTCTGTACCTGCCCGACAAAGACCGTGTTTGCGACCAGTACAGCGCAAAACGGGAACCTCGGCGGAATGACCGGAGCCGATGCCCTCTGTCAGTCCTTGGCAAACGCTGCCAGCCTAGAGGGCACCTACCTTGCGTGGCTTTCGGATTCTACGGGGTCCCCGATCACCCGGTTCACTCAAGCGACAGTGCCGTATGTAAGAGTTGACGGGACCGTGATCGCAGATGACTGGGCGGATCTGACGGATGGCGATATCCAAGCGCCAATCAATATCGATGAGACTGGGGCAATAGTGTCAGGGAACGCGTGGAGCAACACAGATCCTGATGGCAGCAAGACTGCAAAGGATATTTCTTGCGCAGATTGGACTAGAACATTCTTTGTCCCAGGTGCTCCTGAAACGGGATTTGTAGGAAATACAATTCAGACAAACGGGACTTGGACGTTGGATGTCATTGGACTCTGTCCCGGCGCGGCCCGCCTTTACTGTTTCGAGCAATAGATTGGGCGAGAAGCCGCGCGGCCACGTCGCGGTGCGAAGGTCGATTGAACGACGAATCAGGCATGGAGGATCAAATCATGGGAATCAGAGCCGAAAGACAGATCAGAAACATATTCATTGCTGGTGGTGCGTTACTGCTTTGTGCGGTGGTGGCCGTGCCAGCGATAGCGCGCGAATCGCTGTCATCCCTCCGCGCAGATGTAAGTCAGAATGCCGCAGATATCGATACGACCCAAAGTGAGGTTTCGAGCCACACGTCGGATATTGAACTGAACAGCGATGCGATTTGTGAGTTGGCGATAGCGGTGGGGGTGTGCGAGGACATCGTGTTTTGCGAGTGCCCTATTATCCCGAAAACAGTGTTTGTTACCAGCACGATACACAATGGAGACTTGGGAGGGCTGACAGGTGCCGATGCCCAGTGCCAGAGTTTGGCAGATAACGCCGGTCTCTCCGGTACCTACTTGGCCTGGCTTTCCGACGATACGGATTCTCCGAGCACGCGGTTCGCACAGTCGACTGGCCCATATGCGCGCGTTGACGGCGTCGTGATTGCTAATGATTGGGCCGATCTGACCGATGGCGCGCTCCAGGCTCCGATCAGGGTCGATCAGAACGGCAATACCGTGTTCCCTATGCCTCCAGTTGTCGTTCCGCTTGCCGCGTGGACAGGGACCTTCGCCACGGGGCTGCCGGTTGACGCCATGGGGCCTGGGCCAACCTGCGAAAATTGGACAATGAGTGCTGGTGCTCCCCACTTTTTTGGCATAGGTCAGGTGGGAAACACACAGTCGACAAGTACGGCTTGGTCGGACGCGACGTCCTTGCGATGTTCCGATCGCGGCCGCCTCTATTGTTTTGAGCAGTAGGTCTTGGATGTGGGACTTGGTATCAAGGAGAGGGATAAGATGAGAGAGGAGATGATCATACAAACACAGCAGAAGAATTCATTAACATGGTTCATTGTGAGTGGTTGCGGGCTGTTTTTGTGCGTGGTCCTCACTACGCCTGCGCTGGCCCGCGAGTCGCTCTCCTCCCTGCGGACGGATGTGAACGCCGCGCAAGCCGATGCGGATGCGGCGAATGCTGGGGTGTCTACCAATGCGACCGATATCGCGAACTTGCATACTGTGCTAGCGGAGGCGCAAGCGACAATCGCGGCCTTGCAGGCACAGATTGCGGCCTTCGATCCGTCAAACATTACGGCGCTGCAAAGTAGGGTTGATGCATTGGAGGCTAGTCCGGTCTTTGACTTAGAGGGCTTGGTGATAGTTGATGAGACGAACACGTTGGAGGGGCTCGCTCCGCCACACCTGTTTTTCACCGGTGCGAACGTGCATGTGCGTAGCGGATCCGATGCGACAAATGATAACGGAGGCTTGCTGGGGCTTGGCAATCTCGTCGTTGGGTACAACGAAGCGAACACCTTCCCGGGAGGCGATGACACGGTGGCTCGAGGAGGCTCGCATAATCTTGTCATTGGACAACGCCATAAGTACTCCAGCTTTGGTGGTTTTGTGGCCGGCAATGACAATACTGTGAGTGGGGCAGAGTCCAGCGTCACCGGCGGGTTCTTTAATGAGGCGAGTGGCGAACAGACTAGCGTGACTGGGGGTGCTGGTAACACGGCGAGTGGCCGGCAGGCATTTGTATCCGGGGGTGCGGACAACGAGGCTAGCGGCAACCGCGCTAGCGTCACTGGGGGTAATATCAATGTGGCTAGCGGCGCCTCGTCAGTGGTCATTGGTGGAGCAAATAACCAATCCCGCGGCGAAAACGCTACCATTAGCGGAGGCACAATGAACCTAGCGAATGGCAGGGACGCCAGCGTCAGCGGGGGCGAAAGCAACCTTGCCTTGGGCAACTCGAGCAGCGTGAGCGGTGGCCGCGGTCGCTTCGCAAACGGCAGTTTTGACTGGGCTGCGGGCGCATTGTCCCAAGGGAACTAGCGTATTGCCTCCGAATCTGCTGGACTTTAGCCATAGGGCTTGCACGGGTACACATGCCATCGGACGATGAGGTTTCAATACCACGCAAATCCTTGGAAAGGGCGCGATCATGAAAAGAATACTTAATGCAAGGAATATTATTACTGGCATTTTCGTTCTGTTGCTCTGTGTGATCCTTGCCATACCGGCAATAGCGCGCGAATCGCTGTCATCTCTTCGCACCGATGTGAACGCGGCACAGTCGGCCGCCGATGCCGCGCAAGCCGATGCGGATGCGGCGAATGCTGGGGTGTCTACCAATGCGACCACGGGTGCCACCAATGCGGACGACATCAGTCTTACGATGGATGCTGTCTGTCAGGTCGCGGAAGCCGTTGGAGTCTGCAATGGTATCGCATTTTGCGCAGGAAGCTGTGCTCTTGATCTTTCAGTCTGGAACGCCGTTGATTTTCCGATTGCCGATCCGGCATTGCTCACCTCGTGTGGCGGTGACACGTACATCAAAGAAAGTGACTTCGCACAGATCCCCGGCCTAATCGTGGGGGTGATTCTCTGTGATGCGACTCGGTACAAATTGTTGCTTGCGGATAACGAAGACGGACCCTTTTACGAGATCGCTGACTATGCTGGAAGGGGGGAGGATCACTGTGAAGTAATTGGGGGAACGAGCTCGTTGGCGCTCGGACCCTTTCACCACTCCACGACGGGATTAACCGAAATGGGTTATACCCGTGGCTCCGCAGGGACGCCGTTTCTCTTTGAAACCTTCTTGGGTAACCGGATTAGTCCCGAATGGTATGAGTGTGGGCTTTCGATTCCTTAGACAGCGACGCAAGTATATCGGCTAAATGTGGAGGCAGAGAGGTCCGTTAACGAGGCCTTATTCACGGTGCCTCGTCGTGGATCGGCCAGAGAATGAGGGGAAAGGGCATGGTGGATTGCCTTTCCCTTCAGCCTTCGACCTTCAGGCTATCCACCTGAGCGGCTACGATAATGCCCACGTTGTTCAATGGCTAGGAGGATAATCTATGGCAACTATTAGTCAACTTATGACAGATGCGCTGATCACGATTGGATCGGACGCGACGATCCAGCATGCCTCACAGAAGATGCGTGACGAAGCGATTAGTTCACTCTTGGTGGAAGAAGATGATGACTATGTCGGAATCCTG
>JAJDBL010000292.1 GCA_029261375.1 Nitrospirales bacterium | reverse complement strand
CCTCTACGGATGGAGCCTCCTGACCAAGCGAGGCATGGACATCGGTCTGTGTGCACTCGCTCTTATCCTTGCGTCCCCACTCATGATCGCCATCGCGATCGCCATTCGATTGACCTCACCCGGCCCCATCTTCTATCGCCAAGTTCGGATGGGACTGGATGGAAAATCGTTCTCCATGCTGAAATTCCGTTCCATGCGCGTCGACGCAGAGCAACAAACCGGAGCCGTGTGGACCCAAGCGAACGACGATCGGCGAACGGCAATTGGGAAACTGTTACGACGCACCAGTTTGGATGAACTACCGCAATGCTTCAACGTGCTGAAAGGTGAGATGAGTTTAGTTGGACCGAGGCCGGAACGACCAGAACTCATCGACCAATGCCGGGAAGGTATTCCCACCTATGTCCTCCGTCAGAAGATGAAAGCGGGAATGACCGGCTGGGCCCAAGTCCACGGCTGGCGCGGCAACACGTCGCTGGAAAAGCGGGTCGAGCACGATCTGTACTACATCGAGCACTGGACACCCTGGCTGGACCTGAAAATTCTTGCCATGACACTGTTCAGCGGGTTTATCCATAAGAATGCGTACTGAGAACAGGTCGTGATTTAGGCTCGGGGTTCAGGGATCTGGGGTCGCTCCCCTTTCGGATACT
Source organism: Nitrospirales bacterium (assembly GCA_029261375.1). Taxonomy (GTDB): domain Bacteria; phylum Nitrospirota; class Nitrospiria; order Nitrospirales; family UBA2166; genus UBA2166. The sequence continues at coordinate 4,124 of JAJDBL010000292.1, read as the reverse complement.
GAGAATACATTTCTTATTGAAGGTAAACACGTAATCAGACATTTTAGGCCATTCGTGCGTCATTCGAAGCTCCTCATCTGTCATTCTGAGGGAACCGAAGAATCTCTCCGAACGGCCGGGATGCGGCGGCGAGTCTAGCCAGACCAAGGAAGAACACAGATCCTTCGTGGAGCTTGTCCTGAGCCCTTCGGCTTTGCGTACCTTTGTTGACCCGTCCATACACCCGTTCTCCATCCACGTCTCCCTCCAGACCTTGATTTTTTTCCGCTATTACGGCTAAATGCAGCAACGTTTCGGCGGTATTTCTTTCCAAGAAGGGAACCCCGTGGACACTACGCTCCTTCTGAACGCAACGTACGAGCCGTTGCGGGTGGTACATTGGCATAAGGCGGTGACGCTGTTGTGGCGTGACAAGGTCGAAGTCCTGGAGGTCTACGACCGATATATCCACGGCGCGTCACACTCTATCCCACTTCCCTCTGTGATTCGGCTCAATTCCATGATCCGGCTTCGGGATCGGCATCGTGCCGTGAAGTTTTCTCGCGTGAACATTTTTACGCGTGATGGCTATTGTTGTCAGTATTGTGCGAAGGCCTTTAAGCCGGCGGAACTCACCTTCGACCACATTCTTCCGATCTCACGAGGGGGCAGAAAGACGTGGGAAAACATCGTTGCGGCCTGTTGGCGATGCAACAATCGGAAAAGCGGACGGACGCCGCGAGAAGCTGGGATGCGGCTACTCAAGAAGCCTGAGCGGCCACGGTGGAGTCACATCGTGAGACTCACTTCGGACATCCACAACCCACCGGATAGCTGGCGGGACTACTTAACGTGGAATACGAAGATCCCTACGGGCTTTGGGATGGAGATTGCGTAGGGTTGTTGAAAAAGCCCACCAGCGGCGTTCTCGCTTCGCTGCGCGGCTCGACGTACAGGAGTACGATTAGCCTCAAAGCTTGCTGCGGCCTTGCTGGACGGCCTTTTTGATTCCAGTCCCTATGGAGGAAAGTTTTTGATCGTCCGAGACCAACATCGGACTCTACTTCAGCCGGTTCAAGGTGATGTTGAGGGGTCCTTCTTGACCTACCATCGCTGGGTTTTTTGTGTACTCGCCTTCTAGATCACCGGGTTGCGTTCCGACTGATCCGTCCCCATCCAGCTTGGCCTTCACGTTCACCTCTCCTTGAAACGGCGTCCCGGGACGCATCACATCCTCACCGGAGAGGGTGTACGAAAACGGAAAATCCGGGCTCTGAATACGTTGGACCGCCAGCGGCGGACCAAACGCTGCTCCCGCTTGTCGTGCGATGATAAACAGGGTTGCGTCTGGATTCACCTTGTCGGCAAGTCGCGGATCGACGGAAATCGTCCCAGCGATCATCCCTGGCACAGGCTGTTTGCTACACCCGTGTGCAAGACCGAAATACGATGCAAGGCCACCTAAGAGGATAATGCCTGCGGCCATTCCAAATATTTTGAGTTGTGACATGATTTTCCTTCAGGGTTCAGGGTTCAGCAAAGATGAAAGCGTAGAAGAAGCAAAACCTAATGTAAAGTGCACTTCGAGTTTATGGTGCCCGGTATCATTATCCTTACGCTGAATGCTGACAGCTATAATGCTTCTTTGCTATTTCTCAAAACACAGAGAATTTGAAATATCGATACGGATTGGCCTGGATATCCGCGATCAGGAGTTCGACTTCCGTCAGCACCTTCTCCACGCGAGTGTAGACCTCTTCATCCGCCAAGAGTTTTCCGATGGTCCCCTCACCGGTATCCAGCTTTTTCACAATCTTCTCGCCATGCGCCGCGATGGTATCCAAGCGCTGATAGAGAGCACCGTTGTCTGTAGCGACTTTCGCCAGAGTGCCATCTGGCTGATTCAGTCGAACCAATAACTGATCCATCGTGTGGGTCACGGTCATCAACCGATCATAGAGCTCTGGGCTGTGAAGCAGTCTCCCCACGGTCCCTTCGCCCGCTTCCGCCGTTTTGATTAAACGAGACAGGTCTCCGGTGATGCCGTTCACCGACTGAATTGCTTGCTTGGTTTCGATGTAGATGTCATCTTTGACGACCAACCCACCCAACGTTCCCTCGCCCTTTCGTATCGACGAGATGAGTTGACGCACTTCGAGGAGGGTCAAGTTCAGATTTAGCATCGTCGATTCTGCGGATGGCGCAATACCGGCAATCTCGAGTTCCACTTTCCCAGGAAGGACTGTATCAGGTTGTAGCATGGGTTTGGTCGGCGTCCCTGGGGTGATGACGAGGATCTTGTCACCAAGCACACTCATCGCTCGAACCACGGCAGAGGCATCGTTGTGGAGGCGATCGGTCATGGTATTCTCCACGGAAAATATGACCTCGACCGTCATGGAGTTCTCCACCAAATGCACATCATCGACGTGGCCAACATCAAGGCCAGCAATTCTGACCGGTGCGCCAACTTTCAAGCCAACCACATCTTCAAAATGTGCGCGATAGGCGGTTTGAAACAGCGATGTCGACCCTTCGATACTGATTGACGCGGCGACCAACAATGCGATCGCAACCAGCACGAGCAACGCGACTTTCACCCGAGACTTCCCGAGTTGCCCCTTTCGAATCATGCCTGACCTCCCGGTATGGTTGGCGTCGGTTCTTGAAGGATTCGCCCGTTGCCCTCACCTTGCAGACCCGCCACATCGGCATCTGGTTTCAATAGCGCCAATACACTTGGATCGGTTGAACGTCTCAATTCTTCTTCCTTCCCATCAAAGACAATAGTGCCATCATTAATGATGGCGAATCGCACCGCGACGCGTCGGGCAATATCCAAGTCGTGCGTCACCACCACTTGCGAGACTCCCCCTTGCTTGTGGAGCCGCAGAATCAGTTCACTGACCATCAAGCTGTTTGCAGGATCCAGCCCTCCCGTCGGCTCATCATACAGAATGATCTTGGGTCCCCAGGCCAATGCACGGGCAATGGCGACCCGCTTCTTCATCCCCCCACTCAAGTCGGATGGCATCATGTCGACGGTGTCTTCAAGACCGACAAAGCAGAGGCTCCGAGACACGCGCTGCTCAATTGCAGCTTCTTGATGGACGCCTTCCTCGCGAAGACGGTAACCGACATTCTCCCCAACGGTCAGCGAATCAAACAGCGCGCTTCCCTGAAAAACCATGGACATATCGTGTCGCACCGTCTGCCATTCCTGCTCATCCATTGAGGTGACCGTACGATCACCAATCCGTATGGTGCCACGATCTGGCTTGATGAGACCTAACATCAGTTTGAGGATGGTCGACTTTCCAGATCCACTCAGTCCCAGAATGACACGGGTCCCACCTGGCCAGACACGCAAGTTAATGCCCTTAAAGGTGTCGTGGTTGCCCATCCTGAGCCAGACGTCCGAAAACTCAATCACAATTCACACTCCCGTGCAGATATTCAGAATATAGGATTCAGGATTCAGAATGAGAAAACTGACAACAACACGTGGAGCCATCGCCGTATGGCAACGAGCACCATCGTGCAACTTTGTCCCCGGAAAAATTCCTGACATATGACATATCGGAGCTCTATTCTGACTTCTAACTTCTAACTTCTAAATACATCATTCAAACCATTACCATGCAAGGCTTTGCATCGGCGTGGCAATGGTGATCAGTACGTCCGCGACCAGGATGAGAACCGAGGCGGCAATCATCCCCGTCGTGGCGGAACGGCCAATCGCGCCAATGCCTCCCCCCATCGTAAGACCGACATATCCCGTCACGGTCGCAAGAATAAATCCAGAGATCACCGGCTTGCCAAGCCCCAACATCATATCTGTCCAATGGAGCACGCCAATCGACAACACCCAGTGGAACAGCGGATCCCGGCCGAGATAGAACACAGAGATCAACCATCCGCCGGTCATGGCCGCAACGTCGAGCAGGATCGTCAACAAAGGGACCATCAACACGCAGGCGATTAACCGAGGCGTGATCAAGGTTTTGACGGGATCGATGCCCATCGCACGAATCGCATCCACTTGTTCGGTCGCCTTCATGGATGCCAGCTCTGCGGCGATAGAGGAACCGACGCGTCCCGCAATCATGATCGCCGCCAAGACTGGGCCCACTTCGCGTACAAAC
>JAJDBL010000291.1 GCA_029261375.1 Nitrospirales bacterium | reverse complement strand
TGATAGCTGCCAATCTTGAGCCTGTGGCGAGAGTGGCGGAATAGGCAGACGCGCAAGATTTAGGATCTTGTGGGGAACCGTGAGGGTTCGAGTCCCTCCTCTCGCACCAGTTCTTCCACATCGCCTGACCAACCGCAGGAGCGTAGTGATGAAAGTCGAAGTGAGTGAAGTCAGTTCCGTGACGCGCACGCTGACGATTGAGGTCCCAGAAGAGGACGTGCGTAAGGAATTCGCACGTGCGTATAGAGACCTTAGTAAGCGTGTTCGGGTCCCAGGTTTTCGGCCAGGCAAAGCGCCACGCGCGCTCCTGGCACGCCAGTACGGGAAGTCGGTGGCAGAAGATGTCGTGTTAACGCTTGTGCCGGAATATTCCCGTCGCGCGGTAAAAGAGGCAGGGATCCATCCTATCACAGTGGAGTTTCCCTCCCTTGACCACACCTCGGTTGAAATCGACCAAGCATTCTCTTTTACCACAACTGTCGAGATAGAGCCCAAGATAGACCTCAACGGGACCACTGGAATTTCGTTAAAAAAGGAAGAGAGGTCGGTCTCACCTGAGGATGAGGAAAAGGCCCTTGACACCCTTCGGCATCGCCAAGCTGAACTCCACGCAGTAACAGAAGATAGGGAAACGATCGACGGAGACTTTGTGAGCGTTGATATCGTCGGTTTTGCGGGTGGGAGACCGGTTCAGAGCGTGACCCAAAACGGCGTGCTTGTGCATATCGGGTCCAAAAGCAAGTATTTGGGAACCGAACTCGATCCGTGCCTTGTGAATAGGCGAAAGGGCGAAGCGATCGACGCGACCGGGACCTATCCGAAGGATGCCAAACATCCAGAACTGAGTGAACAGACTGTGGCCCTCTCAATCACGATTCGAGAGGTAAAGACCGCTGTATTGCCCGAGCTCGATGATGCGTTTGCCGCTGATCTTGGATTAAAGTCGCTGGAAGAACTGAAGGAAAAAGTTCGGGAAGGGCTCGAGGCGCAACTGCGAGACGAACTTGAGAACGGATATAAAGACCGGCTCGTGAAGCACTTGGTGGAGACACACACCTTCGACGTGCCACCGTCATTGCTTCGGGAAGAGCTGGGGCTGGCCATGCAACACGTCGAACACGACCATCACCATGATCATGAGACCTCCGCAGGGGCACATGACCATCACCATGCGCATGATGATTCCGATAGGGACGCAAAATTGCGTTCACTCGGCCCGGAAATGGAGGCTGCGGCCACGAAGCAGGTCAAAGCTCGGCTGATTCTCGATGCGATCGCGGCCGAACAGAATCTTATGCTCTCGGAGAATGAAACCGAGATGGAGTATAAGCGGCTCGCCGAACAAATGAAGACCTCCGCGACAGAGGTCAAACGGAAAGTCCACGGTGGTGGAGATCGCGCGATACAGAGATTCAAGGCTCGGCTTCTTCACCAAAAAGCGCTTGACTACATATATAGCCACGCGAACATGGAAGATTAGAGGAGTACCCTGAATGCTCATTCCGATGGTAATCGAACACTCGAGTCGTGGCGAACGAGCCTATGACATTTACTCACGACTGCTGAAGGACCGCATCATTTTTCTCGGGGAGGGAATCGACGATAACGTTGCGAATCTCGTCATCGCTCAATTGTTGTTTCTTGAAGCGGAGGATCCGGAAAAAGATATCAGTGTGTATATCAACTCACCCGGGGGGATGGTAACGGCAGGCCTCGCTATTTACGACACCATGCAGTATATCAAGTCCCCCATTTCGTCGATCTGCGTGGGCCAAGCGTCGAGTATGGGGGCACTTCTCCTGACCGCAGGGTCGAAAGGCAAACGGTTTGCGTTGCCCAATGCGAGAATCATGATCCATCAACCCATGGGCGGGTTTCAGGGCCAGGCCACCGATATCGACATTCATGCCAAAGAGATACTGAGGATGCGCCAGCGCTTGAATGAGATTCTCGTCCATCATACGGGACAGCCCATCGAGAAAATTCGCCAAGATACGGAGCGCGATTACTTCATGAACGGCGAAGAATCAGCCGCGTATGGACTCATTGATGAGGTCATTTCGCGCATGGGCGAAAGTCGAGACAGCAAGGCGTCATAAGGAGACCCGCATGGCAAAAGCAGAGAAGGGACAGGGACAACTGCGATGCTCATTTTGCGGAAAGGGCCGTGATGAAGTCCACAAGCTCATCGCTGGGCCTGTTGTCTACATCTGTGATGAATGTGTCGACTTATGTAACGACATCATTGCCGAGGAATGCGAGGAAGAACGGGAGGCGATTGCAGGACGACTCGTCAAGCCCGCCGAGATCAGGAAAATTCTCGACCAGTACGTCATCGGCCAGGACCGAGCGAAGAAGGTGCTGTCTGTTGCCGTGCATAATCACTATAAGCGCGTGGCGGCGAGTAGCATTGACGATGTTGAGCTCCACAAAGGGAACATTCTCATTATCGGTCCCACGGGAACTGGGAAGACGTTATTGGCTCAGACTCTCGCGCGTATTCTGGATGTACCGTTTACGATCACCGACGCCACCACCCTTACTGAGGCTGGCTATGTTGGGGACGATGTCGAAAACATCATTCTGAAGTTGCTTCAGGCTTCCGATTATGATGTGGAGCGTGCTGAACGCGGTATCGTGTACGTCGATGAAATCGACAAGATTAGCCGAAAGAGCGATAGCCCATCCATTACGAGAGATGTGTCGGGTGAAGGCGTGCAACAGGCCTTGCTTAAGCTTATCGAAGGAACCATTGCAAATGTGCCTCCCCAAGGAGGCCGCAAGCACCCACACCAGGAATTTATTCAAGTTGATACGTCGAATATCCTGTTCATTTGCGGCGGAGCATTCGTGGGAATTGACAACATCATTCAGCGGCGGGTCAACCAGAAGACAATGGGGTTTGGCGCGACCGTCAATGGTCCTAAAGATCACAGCATTGGGAACGTCCTTCAGAAGATCCAACCAGAAGACCTCCTCAATTATGGGCTCATTCCAGAATTTGTTGGCCGACTTCCGGTCATCGCGACTCTAGACGCGCTCGATGAGAAAGCCTTCGTCCGCATTCTTCGCGAGCCGCGTAACGCACTGACGAAACAATACGAAAAACTCTTTTCATTTGAGAAAGTCAAATTGAAATTCACGGATAGCGCGCTCCTGGCAATCGCGAAAAAGGGTCATGCCCAGAAAACGGGTGCTCGAGGGCTTCGTGCCATTATGGAAGAGGCGCTGTTAGATCTGATGTACGATCTCCCATCGCGAACCGACATCAAAGAGTGTGTCATCACCGAAGAGACTATCACCGGGTCAGGGCAGGCTGTCCTCATCCCAAACCAAGATACCGATATAAAGTCTGCGTAAGGCTACGCGTAGAAGTAGAAGGGGGTAATCACACACATGGAAATTCGGGTATTCAACAACAATGTCGAAAAGGCATTGAAGGTCGTCAAAAAGAAGCTTGCCGGAGAGGGGCTCTTCCGAGAGTTAAAGCGACGACGATTTTACGAGAAGCCGAGCATGCGGAAGAAGAAGAAAGAGCGTGAAGCAAATCGGCGGCGCTTAAAATGGTTAATGAAGCAACGCGCGAGTTGATGAAACGATATTTCCTCGCTAGGCGACACCCTTAGAGCGAAACATCGACGTGCGCTTTGCGCGTGACGTTCTCACCCCAGGTGTTGTTACCTGTAGCGTGTCCTGCTGTGATCATTTGGGCATGGTTGCCCAGGCGCGCTGGTAGTCCTCAAAGGTATCGACCTCCATCCACCCTTTGTAAATCGTGACACAGGAGACTTCGAGGCCTGCTCGGATGAGTTCTTGGACCATGTCTGTGAAGGCCGCGCCGCGAATCGTGGGTGATTCGTGAAACGCCTTCCCGGTGTCCTCTTCGAGCGCCTTTCGATACCCTTGTTTGAGATGTTCCGTCCCCTTCTCTGAGAACATCGCCATCCCGATAAATTCTCCGTGAGCATGCTCATGATCCAGCCGCTGGCCGATATGTTCCACTGACGGAAAATC
>JAJDBL010000290.1 GCA_029261375.1 Nitrospirales bacterium | reverse complement strand
GATGAGATCAATCGTGCGTCGGCGAGAACCCAATCCGCACTGCTTGAAGCCATGGGTGAATCCCAGGTTAGTGTTGATGGTGTTCGGTTTCCTCTCGAACCGCTCTTTTTCGTGATTGCCACTCAGAATCCCGTGGAGTTTCGTGGAACGTATCCTCTCCCAGAGGCACAGATGGACCGATTCGCGATGCAGTTTGGGCTAGGGTATGTCTCGGCACAGGACGAGGTCGAGATTTTGTCGGCGCAGCGCCATCATCACCCTATTGATGATATCGCTTCGTGCGTGTCGCTGCAGGATGTCTTAGCGGTGAGGGATCAGGTGAAAGAAGTTCGGATCAGTGCGGAACTCCAACGATATGTTGTCGAGATTGCACGAATGACGCGATCGGCACCAGGCGTGCAACTTGGCGCCAGTCCTCGAGCATCGTTGGCCTTATCCCGCGCAGCGCAGGCGCTTGCGCTGTTTGATGGAATGGAATTTGTTACGCCAGAGCATATCCAGGAACTCGTTGTCCCCGTGATCGCGCACCGACTGATGCTCGATCCTCAAGCGCGCTTTTCTGGTGCGACCCCTCAAACCATTGTTCACGATGTCGTGAAGAAAATCGCGGTTCCTTCCTGATGCCCTGAAGGTCTGAGCGTACACTGGTTGTTGCCCAGAGATTCTTCGCCTCGCTCAGAATGATAGGCAGATGTAGACACTCAGTATTTTGCTCTTTTCATCCTGAGTCCTTCGGCTTCGCTCAGGATAAACTCTGCGAAGGATCCTTCTTTCTTTCCGCTCCGGACATCGGGTGAGCTGAGCACGCTCGCGGATCAAACGCATGTTCATGAAACGCCTTCAATATCGCTACTTTCGTTTTTTGTCAGACCTCAATCATTGGGGCAGCCGTCGCATCACCAAAGCGGGTGGATTGGTCATGGCTGGTGTGGTTGCGGCGGGTGTGCTCGGGCTGGATACGACCCGCACCATGGCGTATCAAGGCTTTGCCTTACTTTGCTTCCTCCTGTTTGTCGCGTTTTCCAGCGGCCTATTTTTTTGGACACGGTGTTCGATCCGGAGGGTTCTTCCTAGGTTCGCAACCGTTGGTCACTCCTTCACGTATCCGGTATTTATTGACCATCAGGGTGTATCTACTCAGGATGGACTGACGTTGTTGGACGATATGTCCGACCCTCGCCCATCGTTTGAAGAATTCGCGCGTTCGTCGGAATTGCTGCCTGATCGTCACGACAACTGGTGGGAGCGCCTGGTTGGGTACGAGCGATGGCGCGCCATGATCGATGCGAAGCAAGTGGCCAAGATCGAACCGCACGCGTTGCCACGATTATCTCGTGATACGGAGTATGAGATTCGCCCAACCCTGACGCCGCTACGACGTGGAGTCCTGCGTTTTTCTGGCGCAACCCTGGCAAAGCCCGATCCGTTTGGCCTCTTTAAAAGCTTGATCACGCAAGAGGCGTCGGGGACGTTCTTGGTACTTCCTAAGCGATATCCCATCCCGTCGCTGGATGTTCCAGGAACACGTACGCACCATCTTGGGGGAATGACTTTGGCGTCATCGGTTGGAGATTCTGAAGAGTGTGTGTCTCTCCGCGATTATCGTTCTGGGGATCCAGTGCGTCGAATTCACTGGCCCAGCTTGGCGAAAACCGGCACTCCAATCGTCAAGGAGTTTCAGGCGGAGTTCTATGTCAGGCATGCGGTGGTTCTTGATACCTATCAGCCCGTGTCGAGCGCCGTGTTTGAAGAAGCGGTCTCTGTGGCGGCATCCTTCGCCGGTTCCCTTTCCACGCAAGAGTCGCTTCTTGACCTTATGTGTGTTGGAACAGAGGCTCGTGTGGTGACGGCCGGGCAAGGTGTTGGGCAGGTGGAGCGTCTCTTAGAAGTTCTGGCCTGCGTACAGCCGACGGTAGAAGATTCCATCGCATCGCTGCATCAGCTTTTTGATCAACGTACTGACTCACTCGCTGGCTGCATCTGCGTGCTATTGGCGTGGGATGACGCACGACAGGCATTGGTGAGTCGCCTCAATGTTCTTGGAATTCCGACGCTGGTGTGTGTCGTGACTGATGCTGAGGACAACGGTCCCCTGAATCCTGGCCCTATGGCCAACGCACCGGAACGGCTCCACCATCTACATGTCGGACGCATTGCCGAGGGCTTGGCCCGATTATGAGTACGCCTCCTCTTCTTCTTGGCGTCACCCTGATCTTTTGGGGATGGCAGGCCGAGCTACTCGCCATTGCTGTTATCGCCGCGGTTCTGCTTGAAGGTTCTCGACTCGTAGGATGGCGGTGGGCGTTCACCGAGCAAGACTTCTCACGCGTCTGGAGCGTGTGTATCTACGTGTTTGTCGGCATGACGGCGTATCTCGTTGTGATGACAGATTTGCAGGGCGCTGCGCGCGCGACGCTGACGTTGTTTCAATGGTATCCCCTGTCTGTTCTGGCGATCCTGCTTGCCCAGGTCTATAGCACCGCTGGGTCTGTGGAACTCAGCGTGCTCTCGACGATTTCCCGAAAGAGAAAGAGTCGGGACGCCTACCCGGAACATAACGCCATTGATTTGTCATATCCATACTTCTCGATTTGTCTTTTGTCCGCGAGTACCGCACATGAGAAAAGCTCTGTGTTCTATATCGGTCTTTGTCTGCTTGTGGCTTGGGCGTTGTGGAGTATTCGCCCGAAGGTATGTTCATCTCTAGCCTGGATGACCATCTTCGCAATGGTGGTGGGAATGGGATATGCGGGACATGTTGGGTTACAACACCTGCAACAGAAACTCGAAGGGACGCTGACCGATTGGTTTCTCAGTATGACCGGAGATCATGTCGATCCCGATCGGTCCTACACGGCGATCGGAAGTCTTGGAGAAATTAAACTCTCGAACCAGATCGTGTTGCGTATGGTTCCGGATGCGAAAGCACATCTGCCGGTGTTGCTGCGACAAGCAAGTTATAACCGTTATCTGGAGACGCAGTGGTTTGCACGCAGTGCGGGTTTTCGCCCTGTCACCGCTGGTTTAGAAGATGGAGCATGGCAGCTGGAATCCAGGGTTCACGCGAACGTCATGACGACGATATCGATTGCATTAGATGGAGGGGAAGGAATTCTTTCACTTGCTCCCCGCGCGGTACAGATTCAGACGTTGCCCGTCGGTAGTGTTCAGGGGAATGCACTGGGAGCGATCAAGGTCGAAGACGGCCCGGGGCTTGTTTCGTATCGTGTGGGGTCAGCGGAAAATTCCGTGCGCGACGCACCTCCGGACGACGCTGATGTTCATGTTCCGGAAGCAGAGGCCGAGGTGTTGGACAGGATCGTTGGGGAACTGGGTCTATCGTCTGAAGCTCCGCGAGAATCCTTCCGAACATTGGCAGGGCATTTTGAGAGGAATTTTCAATATTCTAGGTTTTTGGGAGAACACCGCTCGAACACGACCCCCCTTTCGGAGTTCTTACAGTCTTCCCGATCGGGACATTGTGAGTATTTCGCGACCGCGACCGTCTTGCTTCTTCGGGCCGCTGGAATTCCCGCTCGATATGCCGTTGGACATTCCGTGCACGAGTTCAGCTCCCTGGAAGGTCAATATATTGCGCGCGCACGTGACGCCCATTCGTGGGCGCTTGTCTATGTTGATGGCGTCTGGCGGGATTTCGATACGACACCTGCCTCATGGGTTGCCATTGAGCAGGATGCTGCACCGTGGTGGGAGGCTGTCTCTGATGTCTGGCAATGGGTGACCTTTACATTTGCCGAATGGAAGTGGGGTGATAGGGATGACGATCTTACAACGTATATGGCGTGGTTGCTTCTTCCGCTGGTTCTCTTCCTGGCCTGGCGTCTCTACACCGCGAAACGTGTCACGAGCGGGAATGCGGATGGCGAACAGCCCGAGTCCAGCCTGTTATGGCCGGGCAGAGACTCAGAATGGTACGAAATCGAACATCGTCTCAATGCCTTGGGCATCGTCCGGCATCCCTGGGAGCCCTTTTCACAATGGGTGAAACGTATACGAGAAACGCAAACAGGAAGTCTCATAGCGGACTCGTTAGACGCGATCCTTGCGCTCCACTATAGATATCGGTTTGATCCCAATGGAATCACTGAGGCCGAAAGGGCCGCACTTACGTCTTATGCCGGTGCATGGTTAAAGCAGGGGCTTGTGCGAGAACAACCGGTGTAGGTCTGTAGCAGGTTCCCCTGAAGTCTCGACTATTATCGCGGGTGAACCGAAGCATCTCGCTTTGGAGATCAATCGAGCAGCTTGTTGTTGCCTAGAGATTCTTCGCGTCAGTCAGAATGAGGAAATCGTGCATCCAGCGACACGTGTTGCGTCCCGTTCCACTCTCCTGGCATTGAACCTGGCCGCGTACTAGCGTCTAGGCTCCAGTCTCGCTATCATCCACAACCATCATGAAAAAATTGCCTCTCATTGCCATTATCGGTCGGCCAAATGTCGGCAAATCTACACTTTTTAACCGGATTGTGGAAAAACGCAAGGCCATTGTTGATGACTTGGCTGGCGTGACTCGCGATCGGCTGTGCGCGGAGGCGTCGTTTCGTGGCAAAACGTTTCAGCTTATGGATACTGGGGGGCTCGAGCCGACATCCAATGAGGGCATGTTGGGCCTGGTCAGACGACAGACAGAGTTGGCGATAGAGGAAGCAGACGCGATTATTTTCTTGATGGATGGGAGGGCAGGGCTTACGCCGATCGACGTTGACATCATGAATGTCGTTCGTGGAAACCCCAAACCACTCTTTGTTGCGGTCAATAAAATTGATATTCCTGGGAAGGAAACGCTCGTCGCTGACTTTTGTGAGCTTGGCGTGGACACGCTCTATCCAGTATCGGCAGAGCATGGGTTGGGGGTTGATGATCTTCTCGAAGATGTGTATCCCCTGATCAAGGGCCATGATGAAGATTTTGATGGTGACGATGACGGTATTCCTCAAATCGCCATCGTCGGCCGCCCGAACGTTGGAAAATCGACGCTCATCAATACGATCGCACGAGAGGATC
>JAJDBL010000289.1 GCA_029261375.1 Nitrospirales bacterium | reverse complement strand
GAGGAGATCAGGTACTCGGAGGTGGAATTATTATTAGCTCAAAGGGAGGTGGATCATGAACCCACTAGATTCTGTGCCTGGGACAATTATCTCAGGTTTTGTTCTTACCGTGATCCTGTTTGTGGTCGTGAGGGCAATCGTTTAACTCAGTAGAGAATGAGGGCAATCAAGCCATGAGGGAGGATCAATAATGGAAGCGCACCTGGAACTGTTATTCCGATGGGGCCATTTTCTTGCGGGTGTCACATGGATCGGTATTTTGTATTATTTCAATTTTATTCAAGCGGGCTATCTGAAAGCAGTGACCCCTGAGGCGAAGGCCGAGGCTTTTCAGCACCTCGTTCCGAATGCGTTGTGGTGGTTTCGCTTTGGTGCCTTATTCACGTGGTTGTTCGGCGTACTGTTGCTCGCGACCAAATATAATTTCGGCGATGCCCTGATGCTTCAAGGCGAAGCGGCGGTCATTGGTATGGGGGCGTGGTTGGGAACAATCATGTTCTTGAATGTCTGGATGATTATTTGGCCGAATCAGAAAAAAGTGCTGGGTATGGTCCAGGTACCTGCTGAGGAAAAGCCAAAGGCAGCCCGGATCGCGCTCCTTGCATCGCGAACGAACGTGGTGCTCTCGATTCCAATGCTCTTTTTCATGGCGGCGGCGGGGCATGGCCCCACGGGGTTGTTCTAAGAACGAGATACGAGCACGTGCTAAATTCGTCGAGGGGCATGGATTGTCATGTGTTGTGATTTGTGCCCCTCGACCTGTCTCGTCACGCGCGAAGCAGCCGTATCACATTTGCCACGATTTATTTCACCAGGGTTGGGTCAGTCAGTCATGTACTGTTACGCCACACAGGTGTTCGTTTCCGAGTAGCGAGGAACGGTTGTGTTCAGGATGGGAGTGAGTGAAACGTGACGCATATTCGAGTCGTCGCAGCAAAGGAACTTCGCAGCTATTTCATGTCGCCCGTCGCGTATGTGGTGATAGCGATGTTCCTCCTGATTGTCGGTGTGTTGACCTATCTTGCCGCCGTGCAAGCGAGCACGATTGCCATGCAACAGTTGCAGGTGAGGGGGGTTGTTCCAGAGTTGCATGTGAATGAGCTCGTTTTTCGCCCCGTCTTCGGAAATCTCGCCATCATCCTCTTGCTTCTGTTGCCGATGTTGACGATGCGCTTATTTGCCGAAGAACGGAAAATGCGGACTCTCGAGTTATTGATGACCTCCCCAATCACGGTCACCGAAATCGTTCTTGGAAAGTATCTTGCCGTGAGTGTGCTTTTTGGCGGAATGGTTGGCCTGACTGGATTGGCCCCGGTGATGCTTTCGTTCTTCACTACCATTGATTGGTTGCCGCTTGGCGCCGCATTCTTGGGCGTCTTTCTTATGGGGGCCCTTTTTCTTGCTGTAGGGCTCTTTGCCTCGGCCCTGACCGAAAACCAGATTATTGCCGTGTTCGTCTCTTTCGGTATCTTGCTGTTGTTCTGGATGGTCGGGTGGGCCGCTGAGGCATTGCAAGGGCAACCGATTGCGCAGGTGTTGCTGTACCTCTCGATTGTCGATCACTTCGATCCCTTCGTGAAGGGACTTATCGATAGCCGAGATGTCGTGTACTACCTCACGAGTATTGTCTTCTGGATTTTCCTCACTCATCGGGTAATTGAATCGCAGCGATGGCGCTAAGGCTTCCTGACGCGCAGCTGAAAGGAACTCGTTGAAACCGCTCGTCACCATCGCGCTTGGAATTGTCGGCGTCATTCTGGCGATTGTTGGTGTGGCCATGAAGGATCTCGCGCTCATCCCAGACTGGGGTGTGACCGGTATCGCTGTCTTGGCGCTTGGATGTTTGATCGCTTTTTTCATCTTGCATTTTGAGACGCTCAAGACATTCTCGAACAAACGCTCCACACGCCTTGGCGTGAATAGCGTCCTCATGGTGCTGCTTTTTCTCGGGATTCTAGAATTCATCAATTTTCTTACCTCTACCCACCCTCTTCGCATCGATCTATCAGAAACGAAACAATTTACCGTTGCGCCGCAAACTCGCAGCGTCCTAGAGCATCTTACGGAGCCAATCACTATCACGGCGTTCGCGAAGGAAGGGAGTAAAGGAGAAAAACAGTACCGCACTCTTCTGGACACCTATCGGTATCGTACTGATCGCGTCGCGTACACCATTGCCGATCCTGATAAGAAGCCAGCGCTTGCACGAAAATATGGCATCACAAAATTTGATACGGCCATCCTTGAGAGTGGTGGCCGCATGGCGGAAGTGACCGTACCCAATGAGCAGGCATTGACCAATGGAATTATTCGTGTGAGCCGAGCGGCCAAAACCTCCGTTCGTTTTCTTAGCGGTCATGGTGAGCCCGGGTTAGAAGACGCTGGCAAGCAAGGGTACTCCATGCTCAACGCTGCCATTGAGAATCAAGGGTATGCGGTTTCGACCGTCTCAATTCTCGATGATGTAGAGCCCTCTGATCCTGTTTCAGTGCTTATCATCGCGGGTCCTCGGCGGCTGTTTACCGATGATGAGCGGGCGCAAGTCAGAAAATACATTCTGAACAAGGGACGACTCTTGCTCCTTTTGGATCCGCCTCTCGCGTCGGGAACGCAGACCGGCCTCGAGTCTCTCCTTGCCCTTCGTGGCGTCGGTATGGGCGACGGCCTGATTATAGATCCGGAATCTCGCATGTCTGGAGCAGAGTCCACGATACCTCTCGTCACATCATATCCGGAGCATGTGATTACCCACAAATTCGATCTGGCAACGTTTTTTCCGCTTGCGCGTTCTCTGATGTTTGAGGCTGAGAGTGTCTCAGACGAACAAGGCGATTGGGACATCACTCCCCTCGCGAATACGAATCCCACAAGTTGGGAGGAGCATGACTTGCAATCGTCGGAGTTTACGTTTGACGTCGCCACGGATACCAAGGGTCCCTTGACGGTTGCGTTGGCGGTAGAGCCGAAGAAACTTCTCGGACATGGAGGTGTCGAACTTAACAAACAACGGCCTCCGGCCATGGTTGTCATTGGCGACTCAGATTTCGTGACGAACGGATACCTGAATTTTTCTGGTAATCGTGATTTTTTTCTGAATGCTCTTCACTGGTTGGCTGAAGAGGGGGATTTAATCTCCATCTCCCCAACCGTAGCGTCGTTTGAGCCGATGGTTCTGACGAGAAACCAATCGCAAATTCTGTTGTATGTCCAAGTGCTTCTTCTTCCTGGACTCGTGTTTGGTTTGGGGGCGTATGTCTGGCAACGCCGCCGCCGCCTTTAGCAGGATGTTGAAAACGCACGTCAGCGGCGTTCTCGGTTCACTCATCGGCTCAACGTACAGGCGTACGATTCGCCTCTTCGCTTGCTTCGGCCTTGCTGGACGCGCGTTTTGAACATCCTGCTATCGATCCTTTTACATATAGACCAGAGCAATGTTGCTGAGATGTCCCTAAGGCGTTCTCAATGAAAC
>JAJDBL010000288.1 GCA_029261375.1 Nitrospirales bacterium | reverse complement strand
GGTCGAGCTCCGTGGGGGAAGAACAGACGGAAGCTCACCTGTCTACCGGTCGGAAGTTCAACTCCGTTGCGGCCGTCCCCGTAGTGGGTATCAACGACGAAGGAGCCTGGTCTTTTCTGGAGATATGAACACACCACTCTGTGGAGGAGCGGGAGCCTTGCTCTCACGCAAGGTATTCAATGCTGAAACATTGCTTCTCTCACCGTCAGGGTGCGGCCATCCATTTCCATGTCGTTCAGCGACGCGATGGCCTCGTTGGCTTCCTCCGCTTTCGCCATCTCGACGAAGCCGAATCCCCGTGATTGGCCGGTCTGTGCGTTGGTCATCACGAGTGCAGAGGCAACACTCCCGTGCGGTGCAAAAAGTTCAGTCAGCGTGAGTTCTTCGACGGAAGAGGGGAGTCCGCCCACATAGAGCTTTGAACTCATAAGGTGTCTCCCTTGAAAGGAGGATATTGTCTCGAACGAGAGAAAGGAAGAACGAAAGGGAAGGAGGGAAGACGCCAAAAATGAAGCGGCTTAGCTCGGACTCTCGACCAGGTTTCCCAGCAGGAGCAACATCCGTAAGGGGCCAATGGATTGAAATCCATCACCTGACCCTAGTGGATGATAGGCTCAGACTTTAGCACCTTTGGAGTTCGACGCGCAATTGCCGAGTATTGCAGAATAATGAGCAACAATCCCTGTGTGGCTGCCTGTCGCACAGCGACTCAAGCAGGCTATTTCAGCTTCTCAGCAAAGTCAGCCCTAAATTTCTGCATTTTGGGATCGATGACAGCGCGACAGTAGGGTTGTTGGGGATTTAAGCGGTAATAGTCTTGATGGTAGTCCTCGCCGGAGTAGAAGTTTGTGAACGCGGTAATCTCGGTGACGATCGGGTTCGGCCACAGACCGGATGCTTGCGTGTCTTGTAGCGACTTCTCCGCTATCTGTTTTTGCGTGGTGCCGTGATAGAAGATGACTGATCGATAGGCGGTCCCGACATCATGCCCTTGTCGATTCAGAGTGGTCGGGTCATGGGTTCTCCAGAAGACGTAGAGTAAGTCTTCGTACGAAATAATTTCTGGATCAAACGTAACCTGAATGGCTTCCGCATGGCCCGTATTTCCACTGCATACCAGCTGATAGGTTGGGTCTTCTACGGTTCCTCCGGCATAACCTGAGACGACTGTGTCGACACCTTTCAGATTCTCAAAAATTGCTTCCACGCACCAAAAACATCCCGCACCAAGTGTTGCTGTTTCCATCACCTTCCCCTCCAATTCTTGGACTGTTGGAAATGGGCACCAGCGGCGTTCTCGCTTCGCGGTTTCAGCTCAACGTGCAGTAGTACGATTCGCCTCGCCGCTTGCTGCGGCCTTGCTGGATGCTCCATTTTGAACAGCCCGCTCATCCTTGACTACGTTCTCTATGTTAACGCTCAAAGGTAAATATGGTGCTTATCATGTTCAGTGGTGAAAAATCTATGGACTACCTACATCTGTGCGTTTTCCGATGCCGAGTACCAGTGCCGTAAGAACTGCGCATCCTAGCACTAGCGCGATCCAGGAGTTCCACCATCCCAGGCCCACACCTATTTCTCCAATGATGACGCTGACGATTCCGACGACCATGGCGTAGGGCAGCTGTGTGCGCACGTGATCGGCAAGTTCGCACTCCGTTGCCATCGAACTCAGAATCGTAGTGTCAGAGATGGGTGAGCAGTGATCGCCAAAGACGGATCCCGCTAAGACCGAAGCAATGGACTCGACAAGAATGGTTTCTGCGCCCATCGAGTAAGCGATTGGAATGACGAGGGGAAAGAGAATTCCCATCGTTCCCCATGATGATCCGGTCGCGAAACTTGCCGCGGCTGCGACCAGAAATACGGTTGCAGGAATCAAGGATGGGGGAACAATATCCACGGCAGATGACAAATAGGTGGCGGTTCCCAGCTCCCCACAAATATCGCTGATCGACCAGGCGAGCACGAGTACGACGAGGGCTGGGAGTACCAGTTTCATTCCGTCGAGAAGTGCGAAGGATGTCTGTTTGAATGTCAGAATCTGTTTCGCGACCGATAGCGTGATGGCTGTTGCACAGCCGACAATCGATGACCACAGGAGGACAAGGGCGGCACGTGCTTCTCCAAAGATCTTCCAGAATTCATACGCGGTCTGTGGATCATGCTTCTGTAGTTGTGCGAGTCCATCCATGTACATACCTATCGCCATCGCGAGGATGGTCACCATGATGGGAATCAAGGCGTCATACCAGCGCGCGTTCGTGTTCGTCGTGTGTGGCTGTTCATGTTCTGGTGGGTTCTGAGCGCTCATGTGTGAAGGGTGAGCACGGAGTTGTGCCTGACGTTCCGCGTTGAGCATCGGACCGAAGTCACGCTGGGTGGCTGCAATAATGAAGACAAACAGCAACATGAGGATCGGGTAGTAGCGATACTGGAGCGATTCGATGACGACCTGAAACGCACTTTGATCGATTCCAAGTTTGGTGAACTCGTTGGAGACAAACGAGACCTCAGCGGCAATCCACGATGAGATGACCGCGAGACTGGAAATTGGCGCGGCGGTGGAATCGACTAAAAACGCGAGTTTCGCCCGACTGATTTTGAAGCGATCCGTGGTTGGCTTCATGGTCGAGCCAACGAGGAGAGAATTCGCATAGTCGTCGATAAATACGATCATCCCGAGAAACCACGTACCAACCTGCG
>JAJDBL010000287.1 GCA_029261375.1 Nitrospirales bacterium | reverse complement strand
GCGGTATACACGGGCGGAATCAATGCAAAGACCGCGTCGCCACCGGTAAACGCACCTGTTAAAAATCCCGCCTCTGAAACATGCCCCACTGCGGCCTCAGCACCACGATCAACAAACCGCTGTAGCCGCTCTGCTGATCGGCCAATGACTCTGACTTTCTCTCCCATGCTCAGCAAGATCTTCGCTAATTTGCTGCCGATGTTCCCGGTCGCGCTCATAATCACGTACATCGCATATTCCTCCTGATTCTAGACGGTGACAAACGATGAGGTCATAGTAAAATCGACATGATTCCTCTGACCATCTGCGTTACGATAGTGCTTGTGATATCAGCTATGACAGACTCGGGAATTATTCGTTCGATTTCTTCCGTTTGTCGAGGGTCGTGAGATAGTGATCGAGGTGTTTGGCAAATAGCTGCCGATCGCGTTGGCTGAGCGCGGACGGCCCACCTGTTTCGATCCCGCTTCCCCGGAGCGTATCCATGAAATCCCTCATGGTCAGGCGGCCTTCAATCGTATCCGCTGAATGCATTTCGCCGCGTGGATCGAGCGCATGTCCGCCCTTGGCGATGACCTCGGCGGCTAAAGGAATGTCGGCGGTGATGACGAGGTCGCCAGGTTCGAGTCTCTTTACGATTTCGGCGTCAGCCACATCAGATCCATCGGGAACTTGGAGGGCAGAAATATACTCCGATGACGGGACATACAGAAGCCGATTCGCGACAAGCGTAACCCGCACGGCAGTTCGCTTTGCCGCTCGAAACAGCATTTCTTTGATCACCTTGGGACAGGCATCGGCATCAACCCAAATTGACATGGTCTCCCTTCACTACAGGCATAGCAAGATCTACTGCATTTGAGAAGGAGTACACCATAGGCGTATGGCTGAGTCCAACCGGAGTCACGCCTCTACGCCTTTTCTTTCCCGATTTCCAAAAACGCTTTGGGGATCTGAAGAGTCACTCGTCGATTCTCATGCTCTTGTCCATCTCTGATGTATGCTTTAGTATTACATGTATTACTACAACGCACAGGAGGAGACTTATGCCAACCTTAACGCTGAGAGTAGAAGATCAGTTAGACCGCAAACTTCGAAAGTTGGCTAAAGAAACGGAACGGCCTAAAAGCTATTTTATTAAAAAAGCCTTGGAGCTCTACCTTGAAGAATACGAAGATTATCAAATTGCTCTAGCGCGACGCGCCGATAAAGATGACGGAATCATGACGATGGCGCAAATGCGGAAAGCTCTGGGTGTTTGAAGTCCGGTTTAAACAATCTGTCAAAAAGGATCTTCAGAAACTCTCCAAACCTGACCAAAAACGGGTACTGGACAACATTCAACGGACGTTAGCTAAAGACCCCCATCAAGGGAAGGCGTTGAGCGGCGCGTTCAAAGGATTGCATCGATGGCGAATCGGCAACGTTCGAGTCATTTATGAGATCAAGGACAAACAACTTATTATTTTGATTCTGAAGATTGGGCATCGAAAAGATGTCTACCGGTGATGTTGCCGCAAAGGTTTCTCCCACCTTTGCCCTTACCGAGAGGGAGAGATCCTTCACTTTCGTTCAGGATGACAGTGAAAGATGCCGACATGAGAGAGGGGCGCTGGGCTTACACACCTGCACGCAACTCTTAGCGTTCTGTTTTCTCGCGGCCTCGTACGCGATAGACTTCGATTGATTGATTTTTGCCTTTCAGCATTGCGGTTCCGACGTGTTCTAGTTTCCAGGTGTCATCGAGATACTGTTTTGTTGTTTCGCTGATGAGGATGCGACACAAGTCCTTTTTGATATCGGAGTCCACCCCCTCTTTTTTGAAACTTTCTAGTCGCGCGGCGGTGTTCACAGTGTCGCCCAGGGTTGTGTATTTGAGGCGATCGGAGCTCCCTAGGCATCCGACGACTGCGGGGCCAGTTGCGATGCCTACGCGCATTCTTACGATTGGTAATCCTTGCTCCTGCCAGTATTGGCTGAGCTGCTCCATTTCTTGCTCCATGGCTAATGCGCATGTCACCGCGTTTGCTACATCCTGTCGGATTGCTGCTTCGCTGGTCCGCGGGAACGGCACACCAAAATCTGCCTTAATGGCATCACCGATGTAGTTGTCGACAACCCCACCGTGCGTCATGACGTGT
The DNA here is from genome assembly GCA_029261375.1 of Nitrospirales bacterium. Lineage (GTDB taxonomy): Bacteria > Nitrospirota > Nitrospiria > Nitrospirales > UBA2166 > UBA2166. Next base: position 1,777 of record JAJDBL010000287.1, on the reverse strand, counting down.
GCAGCCATGCGTTCCATGTAGGTGTTGAGCCAATCCATCAATGCTGCAGGTTCCATGCCCTCGGACACGGTGGTAAATCCTTCGAGATCGGTGAAGAGAGAAGTCACGGTCAGTTTCTGTGACTTGAGTCTTCCTCCATCCAGAAATTGCTCGCGTTCCTGCCACAACGTTTCTGCCACTTCTGGCGAGACATGACGTGAGAACAAATGCATGAGAGTGGCGCGCTGACGTTTCTCTTGCATCGACATGTACGCCGTCGTCACCGCAGACGTCATGATCCATGCTATGACCGGTGCCACGAATGGAATCCAGAATCCCCCTTTTAATGCCTCGTGCGCGATGACCCCAAGCACGACAAACCCTATCGAGACACAGAGCGAGAATCGTAGGGGCGATCGGATCCCAAGGCCAACGGCTCCACCCAGTAATCCCCACAGTAGTACCCACAACATTTCATAGTTATCTGCTAACGGATTGACCGTGGCATTTCCGTCTAACGCGGCACGGAGGATTTGGCTGACGATGTTGGCGTGTAACTCGATGCCTACGACTTGCTGCCCAGCTTGTAAGCCCTGGCTGTGTGGGGTGTAGAAGTGGTCTTTGACGCCTTCCGCGGTGACCCCAATCATCACGACCTTCTCGGTTAACGCTTCAGGTGCCACCGCTCCTGTCATGACCGATGTTAATGAATATGAGGGAAAGGGCTGTCGTCCATGCCCATAGTCGAGGAGAAATTGATATCCACTGGCATCGGCATCGACATAGCCCCCATCCGTGGCTTCGAAGGGGCGAAAGCTCGTCTTCCCCAGCTTCATGTACGCGTCGTTGTTTGGGTCAGGCTCTGGTGCAACGCCCTCCCCCCCGAGATATCCCAATGCGAGCAGCAAGGCGAATGACACGCCAGTTTCGTCCCCATGATCCATAAAGAGGAGACCACGACGGACGATGCCTCCGGAATCGACCAGGATGTCATTGAATCCGATTTGGCCCGTCTCCTGCAGTGCGGGTGGGCCTGGAATGCCATCGAATTTACCTTCGCCGAATTTGGTAATGGCAACGATGTTCTCGTTCGCCCGTAACACCTGATCAAGGGCGTCGTGTCCGGGAGGAACGGCAAGATCGCGATAGATATCGAGTCCGATCACACGTGGGTGATAGGCGACAAGGGTTTCAAGCAGCGCAGCGATGCTTCCGTCGGGTAATGGCCAATGGCCTTCGCGACGAATATCGTCCTCGCTGATGGTGATGAGTGCGATGCGGGAATCAGAATGCTCGATGACGGGTTTGAGTCTGATCGACCAGTCGTAAGCAGCTAATTCGAGGAGCTGTAGCGCGCCAAAACGATGGGCACCAATAGTGGCGAGGGAGCCCAGTACGCTAATGATGATCGCGTACCAGATTGCGGATTGGAAGAATTGGCGCATGGACTCACTCAGCGGCACTATGTGATGGGAACGCCGCCTGCTCCCGTTTCAACGACTCATGTCCGTCACGCATACCCATGATGAGCTCACATCATAATCCTTGTCGCTTCCCTACCCACTATACCGCGTGCGGAAGCGTCTGGAAGCCCCTCGGCTGGATATGGTGAATTAAACGGGGCGTCGACTTTCTCGGCGATGCCTTCAACAGTGTTTCAGCATTACGGGAAGGAGAATGTCGCTGTACTCTGTCATCCCAAACCCTGTGTGAGGGATCTTGGCGTTGGTCTCAAGGCGTGTGTACTCGGGTCAGCGACAACGCGACTGGGCTGGTCGCCTTGTCGTTGGGCTCCAGA
>JAJDBL010000286.1 GCA_029261375.1 Nitrospirales bacterium | reverse complement strand
AACAGTGTGACGCTAGTGGGGGAGGTTTCAAATCATGCGTTGGTGGACTGGTATAGTGCCGCCGATGTGTTATGTCTGGCGAGTGATCGGGAGGGATGGCCGAACGTGCTTTTGGAGTCTATTGCTTGTGGAACTCCTGTTGTTGCCACCAGCGTTTTCGGAACCCCAGAAGTTGTCACGTCTGATGATGTAGGCCTGTTGGTCGAGACGCGATCGGCCGAGGCGTTGGCATCGCAGCTGACGATCGCGCTCGAAAAACGTTGGAATACCACAAAACTTGCAAAATTTGCTTCCCAACGCTCGTGGAGCCATGCCGCCCAATCAGTTCACGACATATTTAGGACGGTTCTGCAGCATCGTGCATAACACTGCGAGTGAGTTTACCGGTTTGTCGTGAAAATCGTGTACCACCATCGGACGCTAGGAGATGGGGCAGAGGGGATCCATGTGTCCGCGATAACGAAGGCGTTTAGAGGGCTGGGGCACGACGTTCGGGTTGGGGCTGTAATTGGGGATCAAACCAATGTTTCTACCCCGCGAACCCGTATGTACGAATCCCTGTCTCGTTGGACCCCTCGACCGGTATATGAAGCGATGGAACTGGGATATAGCCTGGCTGGCTATCACATGCTCACGGGTTGTATCGAGAACTGGAAACCCGATTTTCTATATGAGCGATACACGCTATTTAATATGGCTGGGATCGGGGTAGCCTGGCGGAAAGGTATCCCATTGGTGTTGGAGGTCAACGCTCCCCTTGCATACGAAAGGGCGCAGTATGAGCGTATATTCATGAAACGTTTAGCTCGTCGATGTGAGGCGTTTGTCTGTTCGCACGCTGACCTCGTTGTCGTCGTTTCGACTCCTCTTAAAGACCACTTAGTGAAAGAGGGGGTTTCTGCAGAGCGCATTGTTGTCTTGCCAAACGGGACCGACCCCGCTGTTTTTCACCCCGATGCTATGGCGCGTGACGAGGTCAGGGCACACTTTGGAATTCCGGATGACACGGTCGTTGTAGGGTTTTCAGGGATCTTGAGGCCGTGGCATGGAATTGAGTTGCTTCTCGAAGCTGTGGCCAAGATCACCGCAAGTCGAGAACCGGTGCACGCCCTCATTGTTGGTGACGGACCCAGCCGGATAGGCCTCGAGAAGTTCGTGCGCGAACATGGAATTCAGGGCTCTGTGACGTTCACCGGGCGGGTGCCTTTTGAGGCGATTCCTCGGTATCTTGCTGCCTTCGATATGGGAGTGAGCCCTCGTGCAACCTTCTACGCGTCTCCGATGAAGATTCCAGAATACATGGCGATGGGCCTGACGGTCATCGCGCCGAAGATGCCGAATATTGAAGATCTCATTACGGAAGGTAAAAACGGAATGTTGTTTACCCCTGAAGATTCAAGTGACCTTGCTAGGGTCCTTTCGTCTCTCCTTCATGATTCCGCGAGAAGACAGCAGCTGGGGGAGCAGGCTCAGGGCGACATTCGAAACTACAGAACCTGGACACATAACGCAATGCAGGTGCTTGATCACTTGAAGAAAAAACAAGCGTCGACGTAGTATTCTGGGAATCGGTTGCGATAGTTTGGTATGTCTCTGCGGGTGTCTATCGTGCTCATGCGGCTAGGGTCTCGGATGGCACATGATTCTGAGGCGGCTGCCATCGAACAGGAGACGCGCAGCCGCAAAGGAAGGGTCTCATCGCGACACTCGAATTGTGCCAGGATCTGTACAATTGTTGGAGTTGCGTAATGGGTTCCCTCGTCTGTATCAACCGTTCTCGATGTCGTGACATCCCTCCTATGAACTGTTGCGGTGGATGCTGCCATGTGCCATAATTTTTGTCCTTACCTCTGTGGAATTCGACTCGCGGGTTGGAATCGCATGTTGTACTACCTTCGGTCTTAACTAAGGTGCCGTGCCTATTGAAAGGCTTTGTCAGAGGCCCGCGAGTTTCCCAGGATCCTCTGGCGACGGCGTGACGCCAACGACGGATGTTATGTGATTCTGGTCACTGGAGTGTGCTTGGAAATGGACTATCGTGTAATGAATGAGCGACGAAAGGTGCAATATTGTGTGACGAAGCACAAACTCACCCGACATCGGTTATATATTGTAATGTGTCGTGGACACGTCACGTTGGATAAAGAACGTTAGAAGACTTAATTCCCCAGCGATTTCGTCGCTCTGGAATGTTCCAATACGCTAGTGTGGGAGAAGTATAAAGCGCATGGGAAAAGGACACGGCTTACAGGGTCATACGCAAACCGTGAGGCTCATACGCGATTGCATATATAGTAAGAACGCCAATTTATACACATGGTGTGGTAGGAGGTACTGGTCATGACGGGAAAAACTGTCAACTCATTTCTCATAGCGGTGCTTCTGGTGTTGGGGACGCAGTCCGAGCTTTTGGCGCAGTCTCCTCTGCCTCCAAACCGAATCGATATACATAGTGGGTTTGATACGCCGAATGTTGGGGCGAACGAATTTCAGGATTGGAATCTGAGGGCAGACATCTCGCTTACAGATGGTTTCGCGTGGATCAGGAATAATGCTATGCAAGTTTCGGGTCTGTTCGATCTTCGTCCCAGACTTTTTAACAAGCAGGTTGATAACAGCGGTCTTATCCCTATCGCTTTCGTGGATGATGTGAACTACGCGAACAGCCAATCCGGTGGTGGTTCCATTCACGTGACGCAACCGCCTGGAAACACACAAAACAATGCTAGCTGGTACATTTGGTATGGGGGGCGTCCAATGTCTCTGGACTTACCGGGGGTCGACGCGAATACAGATCGGTTTAGCTTGTACGTCTGGTATGAAAACATTGATGACTATAAAGAGTTACAACTTGGAACGTTCTTAACTGATGGTATTCTTCCCGCAGAGGCTAATACTGGCCATTATCACTATTATCATCAGACGTTTCCTCGAGGAGGCACCTGGCTGCATGTTGAGTATGACAAACATCCCAGTCACAGAAGGACTTTTAATGGGTCGCAGTCTCCAAGAAACAACCCTGCACTCAACACAAATGATCCATCGGTGAATGATATTTTGAACCCTCCAGTAGAGACGGAGCAACCTTACGACTATTGGGCAAATATGATATGGCTCTATTTTGAGATCAGGAGGGATCAAACGAACCCGGGCATCGCAGGGTATTACTTGGATGACGTACACATGTACAAGA
>JAJDBL010000285.1 GCA_029261375.1 Nitrospirales bacterium | reverse complement strand
CGTCAACTATGACGTTGAATACCAAGGGCAAACTGGCATCGGCGACGAGGTGCTCGTCGAAGTCGGGGTCGAGGGCGACGATGACCGCGCCGTGAAGATCGGAAACGAGAACACCGAAATCCATTTTCGCGTGACCTACGGCCCGGAGGACGGCGACCCTGTGGCCAAGAGCAAACGCGAAGACACGGACCATCCTACGAAGGCCATGAAGGCGAGCGAGTCCGACACGACCGCGACCATCGAAGAAAAGACGGCCAACACGAAGTACGAGGGCAAGGTCACACTGCCGGGAGGGATCGGCCGCTTCAAGGTAGCATTAGGCCTCGCCGGTGGTGATACCTGTACTGTGGAAATCTCTGGTTCTGACAAATTCCTGACCGATGACAAAATTACCCCCGATGCGACACTAGTTTTTGAGAATTGGCGAGCTGTGTACTACGAACTCATGGTGCCTGACACCCTTCACGAAACAGCGTTAGACGCCGAGACCCAAGACGTTAAACGGGATGTACGTCAGCAGTTAGATACGTTGAGCAGGCAACTATTCATCGAGTTCCTTCATGCAGACACTCATGTTTTTGGTGCCGTAAGGCAAGCTGACCACGGCACCCTGGGTCCGAAACGATTCTTCAATTTGCCGAACGATGATGGGAACCCAGCATACGTTCTCAGTGGCCGCAACTGGCGTGAGGTACCGAAAGGCCAGTCATGGGCCGAAGAGAACCCATCAAAGACCCTCTACATCTCACTATGCGACCGGCTGTTGAAGTGGCGGACAGACACTAGCGATGAGAACGCGGGCACCAAGGATTTTAGCGGAACGCTTACGGAGGCGGCAGGTACCGTTGATCCCAAGGAACGGTTCGGCGGCCTATTTATGCCTTTTTCAGGCGAAGATGCCGGGGATGGCCTCACCGATGTCGTGTGGACTGCGGATATCAGCAAAGATGATAGCGTGTGCAAATACACGCCGAAACTGACCATCGAGGAAGAACGTTACGAAGATGATGCGAGCGACACATTATTTATCGCATTGGCCTTTGCGAGCACGGCATTGACCGAGCTAGTTTTCAGTCGTCCCCAAAACGCGGAGGGCGAGGGTGATGAGGACAATACCAGTTTTGCCAGCGAGTTGACTCAGGCACACATCGCTCAAATGAAAGGATTCATCAACAGCATTCTTGCGATGCGCGCAGCGCTTGCCAAAGAGGATGGCAAGACCCTTGTTCACATCTCCTGCCCTGAAGGGGCGGACCACGGAGAAGATGACTGCATTGCAAGTGTGAAATCAAAACTTGAGGAACTGTTTAACGACGCAAAAGCAGACTTCTATATCCATCCAGCTCTGAACCCTGCCGAGGATTTCGCGCCCCGGACGGACTCCTGCCTGATGGCGGACATTACCGACGTTCAAAAAAGCACGATGGATGAATGGCATTTCCGTCTTCCGGTGCAGTTGCCAAACGATTCTCCAGGCCCGGGGGCCTTCGTCGGCGCTGAAAAAACCAAGGAGAAGTGCCCAGTCAAAATAGAGTTTTCTTTTCGGCCCCATGAACTGTCTCCAGGTGAAGCCGATGGGAAGTTGATTGCGTGGGCCAGCGCAGACGCAGACAGCCCCAAGCAACTCGTCCGTCTCATCCTCCGGGGATTTGACGCCAACGGTGACAACGCAAGCCTTGAACACGACCATGGCGACGAGGGCAAACCAGGCGACTGTTTGGAGGAAGCCGATGTCCTGTGCGACACGTGTGTTGACTATGGCAGAGCAAAGGACCTGACAGCAATTTGAGCCAACAACGTTTATTGCGGCGAGAGCTCACAAACGATTGGGTATTGACGGCATCCAACAACGCTTGGCACCGACTGAGAGACACCCGCAATATCGACGTCTTTGAAACAACAAACGAGTGACAACGGACGGAGTATGCAATGGAGGTAATGACGAAAGCGGAGTTCCTACGGGTTTCGAACACTTCGGCAACAGACACGCGGAGTACCAAGCTAAAAGCCATTGATAAAGCTATTGATGATTACCATGAAGCGGTCGCCAATTGGGACGATGACAATGAAGTTGTGCGAACGGCATTGAAGCATCTGTACGATCTCATTATTGAGCATCAAAAAAAGTACACAAAGCAGTGGTATACCACGGCCTTCCGCAGGAAGCGACGGAGTGGGCTGAAGCTGCTTCGGAACCAGGTCGAAAATGTGGCATATCACCGCGTTGATGCGCAGTCGCAAGCCAGAACTGACACGCAATTCTGGCGCGATGTGGACGACACGGACGTCGACACCGATGAAGGCCATGCACGGATTCTGACAGAAAACCTAAAAAGGCTGAAGTTGAGGGTGCAATCGTGCACGGAAGGGACCGTTGACCTGAGCGATGCTTTGCATGCGGCAATCTCAGAATTCTTCAAGACCGAAGGATTGAGGCTGAGAGGTCAGAACAACGATCTAGGTCGACTCTGGCAAAATCTGGTGACTGCAGAAGGAGAAGGGAACAACCCGACGCGTTGCGCATTGGTCGACCTAAATACCCTCATCGAACAACCAGAGGCTTGGCCTTTCGTGCAGTTCGACACTGATCGAGTCCTGACCGATGACGAGAAGAAGGCGATATGGTTCAAGGTCAGTCGTCCGAACGATCCGGTTGTGGGTGCGCGTCTGACACAGAACCAGCCGGCAGCGCAATTTCCCACGGACTTAAGAACGAACCTCCTCCGATATCTCCGTTCTCTCTTAACAAATGAGCTGTATGACGAAGCGGAATGTGCTCGCCACATCCTAAGCTTGAAGAGCGGGTATCGATGCATCGTCCACTTTGACTACTACGCGTCCAGGGCCACCGGGCAATTTGCGCTGCACAAAGATACAAATGGAATGAATCTTTTCGCCGTCCTCCACTACTTGAACGCTGACCCTATCGTAGGGCCCGAATACATCGATGACCTAGCTCCAATACCACCAAAGACATATACCGGGGATGGCTCCGTCGCTGGGTACTACGACGACGATGTCTACAACCAGGTAGGGTGGGGACGCATGTCGGCTCCATGGTCAAAAGTGGCTGACGACAAGTACGTGTGGCCCAAAGTCCTGTTGGACTCCCTACAGGAGGCTCGGGGAACAGGAAGGAGATTGGAGTACTCGCCGCTGCCCTCGAATGGGTTAGTTAGCTTCGTGGACGAACTGGTTTTCCACTCAACACCGATGCTATCGATGAGACCTCCTACCGGCACCAGCGACAGTGAGCTACGGAGCCTTGCCGCCGGTGCGACGATTCCAAGTACTCTAAAGCAGGTCGACGGTCGATGGAAACTTCCTGGCAGTGTTGACAGTCGAGAAATGGCGTTTGGCGGCACAGGGGCCATACCGTTGTTCAGCACCAGAGACTACGGTCACAGAATCCGGAGACGGATGAGCGTGAATCTATCGAACGAAGATACCACGCTCTACGGACTTCCTATTCCCAGTGCCGTGTCAGGCGGAGTCCGGCGATTCTGGCGGTTATGGATAGCCATAGCACCAACCGAATGGTACAAAGCTCTCCCACGCCCGGAGGATGACTAGGTACCTCATTATGCTAGAGGACAAGTTCACACTCGACGACGACGCATACTGGAGCGACCCGTGGTCCACCAGAAAGGCCCTTCAACGTCCGATGATGCAGAGCGGGCAGGAAGCGTTCCTCATCGGGGCACCTAACGTCGTCGCACTCAACGAGCACGACACCTT
>JAJDBL010000284.1 GCA_029261375.1 Nitrospirales bacterium | reverse complement strand
TGCATTGGAGTTCGGAAAGGGCGCCGTGCTGGTCAGTGGGCATTTCTTCGGAAATCGTGTCGCAAAGGCATCTCTTCACCATCGGGGCTATTCGATCCTCAGCGTTCGGAGCGAACGTGGACGACCTGGTCCCGTGGCCTTGCGACCTGCGTACTCTGATTTTCTTCACCAGGTGATTAAGGATGAGGTCACTGTTCAAGATCCTGAATGTGGGCTGAAGATTCTGCGACGATTGCGTGAGAACGGCCTTGTCAATATCCATATTGATATGTTTCCGGATGCCGCATGGGTGAGGCATCAGTTCTTTGGTAAGGTACGATTGTTTCCTATCGGGTTCCTGCACATCGCGAAATATACAGGTGCATCGATAATTCCAATGGTATGTACTGGACATAGTGGTGGTGCTATCGTGACGTTTGGTGAGCCAAGATGTATCGTTGATCGCGCCGATGAGGCGGCATTTGTGCGTGAAAATCTCACTCCCTTGATCACGACGCTGGAGCAGGACATTCGGACGTATCCGAGTGACTGGGGATTCCTTCCGGCAATGGCTTGGCATTTCCAACATGATGAGTTGCTCTAGCTGATATGTTCCATAACTGTTTCATGTTGAAGCCAGCCTATGAACAGTTCGTTCTCGGCATCTGAGTCATTACCCGCTCTGACGTGTGCCTGAAAGGATTGTCTCTCCTGCAATGAGGCTACGAGTCCCGTTATATCCGTTTCGCGTTATGGCATCTATTACACGCCGTGAGTGGGATGATCCTGCATCTATTATCCGTTTTCAGACCGAACGGCTCCGTAAGGTCCTGCGATCTGCCAACAGGCTTCCGTATTATCGTGAGGTGTTTGCTGGGTGCAACATCGATCCGGAGTCATGCACGATGGAACAGTTCTCGCGTTTGCCGATATTGACAAAGGACGTTGTACAACAGCATTTCCCTGAAACCTACTTTCGACAGGTGACATCGGAGCGACTTCGTTCAATCCGAACGTCCGGCTCTACAGGAACACCACTCACGATTGTGATGAATCGTCGGGAGCGAGCGTTTCGGGCTGGGGTCTTGTGGTATGGAGCCAGAAAGTTAGGTGTGCGGTATCTGGATTCGATTTGCCAGATTGGCGGGTTGCCCTCGACCTTACGCGCTCTAGGTGCCGAGCATCATTCCTCGCTGCTGAATAGACTTGGAATCCGCGCCCGTTACTATCTCGATATGAAGCACGATGTCGCATACATTGCGGATCGTCTCTCCGCATTCAAGCCACATGTCCTCATCGCACTTCCGAGTTTTCTCGCACTCCTTGGTCAGTATCTGCGTGATCATCATCGTGCGTTGCCAACAGTGCGTTTAATTTGGAGCGGAGGGGAAGTCTTGATGCCGTCGAGCCGTCAACTCATCGAATCGGCATTCGGATGCTCTGTCGTCAACATGTATTCCAGCTTTGAACTCGGGTTGATGGCCTATGAGTGTACAAACGCGCATTTACATTCGATTCCAGACGCGACGATTCTCGAAGTTGTAAATCGCAATGCTGATGGTGTAGGAGATGTCGTCGTGACCAGCCTCTCCCAACACACGATGCCCCTCATTCGATATGGGATTGGTGATCGCATCAAAGTGAGCTCTAGTCCGTGCCCCTGCGGCGTTCCTTTTGAGGCGTTCGAAGATATCGAGGGGCGGGCCAATGATCTTCTTGTTCTTCCGTCAGGCGCCCGCATGAGCTGGAGAGCAATTGGGGAGTTTCGAAATATCCCTGGGATCGTCCAGTATCAGATCATCCAGAGAAAAACTGACCACGTCCAAGTCTATATCCAGAAGAATGATCACTTTACAGAAGCATCCGTCTGCGAGATCAAACGGCGAGTGCAACGCGGATACCGGGGTGAATTAGTTCACGTGGACGTCATAGAAAAGACGTTACTCGAACGAGCCCCCGGAGGGAAATTGCGCGCAGTGATCTCTGAAGTTGGCATGAAGTGACCAGCGAGACGCTTTGAAAACGTCCAGGTTTGTAGCCGTAGGTTTATCATCGGCGTTATTCAGGCGGTAGAGAAATGTGCTGGCTATATTGGCGCTCGAGAATCAACGGTGCGTGCGAGGCTTAGTTGGTGGCCAGTGAAAGACTCAGCGAAGATTAAAGGACACCACGATCCGTTCACGCTGACCCTGATAATGGTGGACGCGATGGAGCAAATGTGCGGGAAAGAGTAACAGGAGTCCGGCACGTGGTTTCACCGTGGCAACACCATCGTGATACTGTGCGATGTTGGCATTCCATTGATCTGCATGAGGCCACAGGGGTTCACCCCACACGGATTGCCCAAACAGCGACTGTTGTTTCAACGTGTTGCCCCAACGTGGGAAGAACTGGATAGCACCATTCGTGGTCTCACCGACTTCGCCAGCATCGACGTAATACGCGCCAGAGACCTTCCCGTTGTGGAAATGTTGTTTGCCACTCAAGCCATCGCGGCTCACGATGCACCACATTGTATCGATGCTCAGACGTGAGTGTGTATCGAGGCCAAGTGAGCCGTTGGCAAAGGTCTCAATATACGTCGACAACGTCAGCAAATCCTGATCCTGACTGGGGTAGAGATTGTTGGCGGATAACCACTTATTCTCAAAATAAGGACCGCCGGGAGAATTTGAGACGGCGTCCGGCTCCGTGGCGGCCATGGTATGGAATTTTTCGCGTAAACGCGTGTTTATATTCTGGAAATTGGGAAGCTCCGTTGCCAATAACGGAGGATGGAGTCGGCGAAGCCGTGCACTGTGTTGGGCCACATAGTCGAGCAAGGCTCGTCTTTTGCTGTGTCGCTGTCGGTGGTCTTGGTTCACGTGATCCGTCACGATATTGTTTTGTGACGCCTGGGTTTGCTCTCAAGGTTCATTTGATACATCCAGGTCACGGATTGATGTAATCTTCGGATAAAATTGCCGCATCAAATCAGCACAATAGAGTTTCATTTGGCTGTCAAGGTACTCTGCATCCAACTGATTGATCATGCCGTAGTCTCGTGATGTTCTCGAAGCGTGGCTTGCTTCAATCCAAACGCTCCTCGCCGGTAAACCCGCGAACTCCGCGATGCGATATGCGTGTGACGTTATGTCCCTCGTTTTCACCACGATGAGTCGCGCGTGTGGCACGAGGTCTAACACCCTCTGGTTATGATAGGTCCAATATGACAAATAGCCCTTTAGGGGATAGAGACCCCGTTCTTGGAGAATCCGTTCTTGTGGTGAAAACACGCACTCCCTGGAGCCAAACCGTAGCGTACGATATTTGAGCCAGATCTCTGACATGTCTGATATCAGACAATAGTTGATAAATGAATTCAGCCAGCTATAGCAATCCCGGATCGTCAGGAGAAATTTTGCATCCTCAAACTCCTTCACTAGAATGGCGAGCAGGTAGACATTCATCTGAGAGGAGTCGACGTCGAGATACAGTCTCCGGTCTCGCTTACGTACGAAGTCAGCCAGCTCAGCGGTCGTGAGTTGACCGCAATCGTGCTCGATTATTTTCGCGATGACGGTTGTGGCATCAGGCTCATGCTGTGAGCGGACAGTCTCATCAAACATGGAGGCGACGGAGTGCGTGCCGCTTCGTGGGGCGCTCACACAAAACAGGTGAGCCTGGCGCGAGCAACTGGCACGCCTCCATGTCAATCTCAATCGCTGCAGAAAGTTCTGCATGCTATCTCAATACCGGGGTAAGTATATACGCGCGATTCGGGATGGTAGAAACGTACCAGAGAAGCTACCGGGGATGAATCGAAGTTTGCGTGCGCCGCACCTTGCGACGCGTGTGACGCGTTTCCTGTATCATCAAGCGCATCGCACGGAGGCGATCTCTTCGGTTGGGTTGGGCAATGCGAGTTTGTATAAGCTCGATAGGAGTGTGTAGCGATGCAGAGTTGGCACTGCGAACACGACATGCGGTTTCCTGTACAGATCGTTTCGCAGGGAATGCTCAACGGTCGGTCCGGCATGCCATGAACTTCCAAGCTCGGATAAATTCTGCGCGTGTTTTATCGTCAGTCCGTCGTTGCCAGCGCCAAGATCGAGAGTCTATCAGGAAGTTTCAGTTTACGAAACTTCGACGTATCTTCGAGTCTGCGCAACGTGTTCCT